>NZ_JAVKEA010000208.1:0-134844 GCF_040221695.1 Coleofasciculus sp. E2-BRE-01
CAGGAATTTTGCCACACAAAGGCTGTAGCTTTTGATCGCCTCAAAATAAATTGAAATTCGGGTAAAAACGGTTAAAGCTATTACTGTCCAATACTTGGGCAAATCCAACTAACAATTTAGCACACTAACTACGGAAGACCCCTACTGTACCGGGTATTATAGCTGGACTCATCAAGACAGGGGACTATAAAGCTATCCGGAAAATGTTCACTGAGAACTTTCAGATAATACCCGGTGAGATTGATAGCAATAAGCCAGCCAATTATTTTGAATTTCCTTATGATTGGCGGCGTGATAACCGGGTAGCTGCACGCCGTCTCAAAAAGCTGATTGATTGTAAACTTCGGCTATGGCGCGATCATAGTGGAGCTGAAGATGCCAAAGTGATTCTACTCGCTCATAGTATGGGTGGGCTAGTAGCTCGTTATTACCTAGAGGTTTTAAATGGATGGTACGACTGTCGCCTATTAATCACCTTTGGCACGCCTCATCGGGGATCTATACTGGCACTTAACTATCTATCAAACGGACACAAAATAGGTCTACAGGATTTGACGGCTTTGGTTCGCTCTTTCACCTCTATTTACCAATTGTTGCCCATTTATCCCGTAATCAATGCTAATGGGGCTAGTTATCGAGTGTCAGAACTAGCAGGGCTGCCTTATATCGATCAAAAAAATGCTGAAGAAGCTTTGGCTTTTCACCGAGAGATTGAAGCGGCTGTTGAGCAACACGAGACAGATGCCGATTATTTAAAGAACAGATATGAGATTATTCCTGTTGTTGGGATAGGACAACCCACTCTACAATCCGCTACCTGGTTTCAGGAAAAACTTTTCTGTGATGAAAGTCCTGCCCCTGATATGAGTTTACCTCTGAACACTGGAGATGGAACAGTTCCGAGGGTGTCTAGTGTTCCTATTGAACTAACAAATAAATTTCGGGAAATAGTAATTGGAGAGAGACACTCCTGCTTACAAGAAAACAAAATTTTGTTATCACACATATATCAGCTATTGAGTCGCCAACAAGCCCAGCATAAGATAATTCGAGGACCAGAGGATTTGTTAATTGCTCGAAATCGCCCAATCTTGAGTGTTTCTCTGGAAGATTATTATGTAAGAGAGGAACCTATAGAGTTCAAGGCTTGGCTAAACAAAGATGAGCAACCTATCGAGGGACTTGTCGGACAGATAGATGCTGTTAGCTCAGGGAGTACCATAGTAGAAATGCCTTTCCAAGCAGATGAGGAGGGTTGGCGATTGAGTATTCCTGATCTCGCTCCAGGAATTTACCGTTTGACAGTCTCGCCACACTTGGACAGACGAGACTCACCAAACGCTGTTCACGATTTCTTTGAAGTTGGGCTATAACTATATATTTTGCACTCACAGGTAAGTAACTGATGAACTGGGAATGGCATCCAATTGACAAAGTGGGTATAGCTCGCTTTATTGACCCAGATGTAATTAACCTGCTCCGTTTAGAGCAGAATGTTTTTGATCTCAGACAGCAGTCACCTGATGATTTTACCCCTGTAATCGAACTTCTGTACAACAGATTGCAGGAACAAGGGATTTGGTATGCGGCTGAGAAAGGCATTACTGTAACTGAAAGTCAGAAAATCCGTCGCCCAGATGAGATTCTCCATGGCAATAGAGAGGGAACCTGTCTGGATTTGGCTCTGCTGTTTTGTGGTTTATGCCTTGGGCATCGATTATTACCTATCTTCGTACTACTTGAAGGTCACGCTCTAGTTGCCGTTTCAGTAAGATACGATAGTTCTCAATCAGATAGCTTAGAACGTCCACAACTATTCAAGCTCAAAGAGGGAGCAGTAACTGAGGTTGATGTCCTACGTAAATTAATCGATACTGAAGAATACATTCTTGTCGAATGTACTGGCTTTGACAGCTCAAACATGATACCAGAAAACTTACCAGAGGGGCAAGGACGTGTTGATGGTCTACTGACTTTTGAAAAAGCTGTAGAAGCAGGAGAAAAACAACTCAATTACCAAAATCGTCCCTTAAAATTCGCCCTTGATGTGGATATGGCTCATCGACTCTGGGGAGTTAAGCCTGATCACGCAAGCAGTCAGGAAAAAGCTCATTTTGTACAAGAACAATCCTTAGCTATACTAGACAAGATTAACCAAAGTCTAATTTCTCCAATCGGGGGTACACCGGAAAACCTCACTGATGAAAGGCATTCCCGAATTGAGTATGGGTGCAACTTGCTCAACCAAGATAAACCCAAACAAGCTCTAGAATACTTGACTGACCTCAAGACAGAGCTATGGCATAAAGCGGACGCTATTATCAAGTATCGCCTGCTAGCCAATATTGGCATGGCTAGACAGGAACTTGGGCAGATTGCTGAAGCTGCTGCTGCCTTTCTAGAGGCTCGGCAGTACAACGAAAAAGATGAACAAGCTCTTGCTTTGGCAGCAGTGGGATATATGTTCCAGAAAGAGTACAATCTTGCGGAGAAACTGGTTCAGGATGTCTTACAGAAAAACCCAGCCAATTCTATAGCCCATTGTCTCCGCGTCAAGATGTGTCCTGCCACTGATTCCTTAGAAAATATTATTAATAAAGTTCCTTCCCCATACCGAAATAATTACTCTGTAATGGCAGCTTTGGGTCAGGCAGCTTTGGATAGAAATCTCTATACTCAGGCAGAGGAATGGTTTCAAACTGCCATTAATCAGAGCGAAGGAAATGCCAATACTATTAAGGTTTTATTGGGCATTACCTTGATGAAGCTTGTCGTTCATGATTGTCCTATCATTGGGGCTGGACAGGTTAATGAAGTCAATCGGAAAAAATTGGAACAAGCTAGAGAATTATTTACTGAAGTGTTAGGTCATACTCATCCCATTACCAGTGATTTAACTTCTACAAAGTTTACGGCAATTGTTAATAGAAGCAGTGTTTTAAGGCTTCTCCAAAACCCAGACGAAGCGATACAGGATATTGAGATAGCTTTACAGGTAGAACCGGAAAATCCTAAACTGATCAAGCAGCGTGCTTTACTTGCCTATGAAAAAGGGGACAAAGTACAGGCGATTAAGTATCTACAAAGAATTCTGGCAAATCGGGAAACGTCTGAAGCCTCTTTGCTCGCTGCCAGTTTGATGATTGGAGAAGGTCAATTTACAGAAGCGCAGAATGTACTTGATGATTTTCTGTCAAAAGATAATGATGAATACTTTAAAACCACAGCTAAACAGTTGTGGTTAGAATTATATATAAAAACAACGGATTACGAAAATGCCAAACATCTTTCTAAATCCTTACTTGATGAAGAGCCGAATAACATTCTCTATCTCGTCAGTAAAATTCGACTGTCTCTACGTACTGGTGAAGAGGAAAATATTTCAGAATTAATTGATCGAGCAAAATCCTCGGTCGGTAAAAATAACGATTTACTCGGACAGATGGAATTTGCGGATCTCCTGTTTTATGAATTGAAAGACTATCGCGATGCCGCAGAAGTGTATGAACATTTTGTCGATAAAACCTTAAATAATCCGTTAACCCACAGATTACTCACCGCTTACTACAATGGTGGTGATTATGGGGCTGCTCTTGACCTTTGCCAGCAACTGCTTAACCGATACGGAGCTATTGCTGAAGTATCAGAGATGGCAACAATTATCTATGAGATTATCGATGACTTACCCAAAGCTCGCCAAGTATGTACCGAGTATTTAAGACTATTTTATGATGATGTATCCATGCAATTGAGGTTAGCTTTAATTAACTATTATACCGATTGCCTAGATGATTTAGATCGTTTCCTTGATTCAAGTCCGAGCATCGATAATCTATCACTAGAAGCTTGCCAGAACCTAATTTGGCTCTACAAAGTTAGGGAGCGATGGCATCATTGCTTTGAAGTTCTTTATGAAACAAGGCGACGCTTCTTTAAAGAAGGTCAGGTACACGCCTTTTATGTCATTTCCTACTCCGAGGGAATGCAACGTCAGTTACAAATACCGAATATAGACGAGTCTGATATAAACACGCTACCCGTAAAAATGCTTTTTAGTGGAATGACTATAGCAACGTCTCCGTTGCTGGAAAAATCTTGTAAAGATAGCCTAGAACGGGTAACGAATGGTTGTGGCGTACTCCTAAGAGATGAATTCAACAGTGAGAGATGGTATATCCTTGATGACCGCCCGGATGTTGAACTCGCACGACAAGAGTTGGATAGGAATCAACCACTATACCAGAAATTACTGGATAAAAATCTGGGTGATGAGATTGTTCTGGCAGAAGATGAATTTGGCATTCTGGACAAAAAAACAGTAACTATAGTTGCGATAAAAGACAAGTATTTTGCGGCGGCAAAGCAAAGTTTAGATTTACTCGATACACTTCCTAATATTAAAGGATTTAGATCAGTCCCTGTCCCGATATCAGAGGATTATGGAATTGATCCTAAGTTTTTCCAAGGTTTGCAGGAAATGCTAAAACAACATGAAGAGAATTTCAATAGAGCGAAGTCGGATTATCGCACAGGAAAAATCCCCTTGCCCTTGAATACTTTGGCTATTGTTATCAACAAAAACCCAGTTAAATTGTGGGAGATGTTGGTTTACGGTTCTGAGCCATACATCCATTGTTGGTCTAATTTCCAAGAAAAATTTGATGATTCCCTTGCTCGACTCAAGAAAGGGGGACTCGTAATAATTGATTTAGTATCCTTGTTAACTTTTTATATTCTGGGAATAGCAGATAGTGTTGTACAAACGCTAGGCAAGTTTGGCATTGCTCAGTCTACACTCAATCTCCTACGCCAGGAGGTAGAAAAATGTCAAGGCATTAAGTCAGACGGTGAATCAATCCTTTGTACAATTAACGGACAACTTGTAAGGCAGGAATTTACCCTAGAAAATGCGGCTAAAAGGAAAGCTTATTTTGAGCAACTTATCTGCTGGGTACGAAATAACTGTTATATTTTACCCTGTCGGCAAGCCTTAACTATTAGTAGAGATGAACGGGCAAAGCGTAATGAAGTACTAGGCTTTTCTTCTGTCGATACTCTACTGATTGCCAGTGAACCTAATCGTATTTTGTACTCTGATGACCAGTGGCTGCGCTACTTTGCTTATACAGAGTCAGGTGTAGGAGGAGTTTGGACTCAAGTCGTTCTGAAATATTGTCTACAGCAAAAGTCTATTAATGAAGAAAAGTACCGTAATGCAATCTTACAATTAATCTACTGGGGATATAACTATACTATCGTTGATGCAGACATTCTACTGGAAGGGGCTAGGCAGGCAGAATGGAATATTAAAACTCAATACCTAGCCGTGCTGAAGGTTCTTGAGGATCAACGAACTTCAGCAGATTACGTCATTTTTGTGGCAACGGATTTTCTCGATAAGCTTTACAATGAGGATATAATTCCTCACTACAGAGATTATCTAATTTTGAAATTGCTCACAGCTATTACGGCTAAAAGATCTAAGAGTCGCATACTTAAGAGGCTGAAATTGAGGTTAAAGGATAGATTTGGGTTATTGTATATATCCCGGTATCAAGAACTTTTACAATTGATCCAAATATGGCAAGATACCCAAAATATTGTTACTTAAACAGGACTTACGCAGCACCACCATAAGTGATGGTCAAGGTGCGTTACGCTTCGCTAACACACCCTACATATAGATAGATTCTGTGTGTAAGCCCTATTAACTTAAACAATTTTTATAATTAGCCTTGGCTGTAAATAATTTCACCTTTCGAGAGCAACACTTAGGGCTTGTTGAATAAGTGCTGTGATGAGGGTAGGCAAAAGTTTCAACCCCCAGCCCAATGTGTAGAGACGTTGCATGCAACGTCTCTACAACGGAAATTTATTTCCTGGTTATACAAATCAACGCTCCCTAATTTGTATCCCCTTCATGATCCTCAATCCACGACAACCCCGCACCCGGATAATAATGGGCTAAAATTTGTTTGTAATCATACCCCTGCATCGCCAACTGATAAGCACCCCTTTGGCTCATTCCTTGACCGCCAAAAACATTACTGACAATATCATCTGAAGCGGCGTATAACGATTCCACGACGCCCCCTTTATAACTGAGAAACATTCCCTGGGTTTGTTGAACCGCTTGAGTTGTGGTATTCCACTCCGACTCAATTCCTTTATACACTTGCCAACGCTGAGTATTACCCAAATCGTATAACTGATTAGCCGGTCGAATATAATGCACGATCGCATAGGAACGAGCGGCGATCGCTTGGGCTTTCAGAGCAGCGGGGGGCCAATTGGGATAAATTTCTGCACCGACGACACTGGCTAGATACGTCTCAAGCTCAATATAATTAACGGCAAGTAGACCATCCCCTCGTGATACTAAGAGTAAATCCCCCCGATACCACCGTCCATTGACAAAAACAAATCCGCCACCTGTGGGTTTAAGCCAAACGCCCCCTGGGGTTTTCCATTCACCGATGCGAAGATAAGAACCATTGGGTTGAGCGTTAACTCCTTCGTTCGCCTCAAGTTTTCCTAATGTCTTGCCATTCGCATCCACCACGATTCCGGCGGTAGATGTGCCAACATTTAGGGAACTCACCCCAGTCGCGATCGCAACTCGCATCTCTAAGCTGGCTGCATTGGCTGGAGGAGTTTCTGATTTGGCTGAGTTTTCGGAAGCGGCGGGAGGGGATTGCGGGGGTGGGCTTTGGGCTTGAGTCTGGGCGTTAGGTTTGGGCGGTAGGGGGGTGGGGGGTTTTTGGGCTGAGGTTTGAGTGGTTTGGTTCGCTGTCGGTGATTGAGCCGCCGAGGTTGGAGTTTTGGCGGTATCTTGAGGAGTAGAGGATTGAGATGGGGTTGCCTTGGGAACAGGAGTTGAGGGACGTTGCCAGGAAAGACTTTGGGCAACCAGACGATGACGCCATTCCACTTCAGCCGGGGACGGATTTGGCGGCGGTGGGACTTCCGATTCAGGTGATGGCTCCGAAGAGGGTTGGGGAGAGGATGCGATCGGTTGAGAACCGGAATAAAAGGATTGAGCTAGCATCAAGGGCAATACGAGGGATGCTGAAACCACAACCATTGACCATAGTCTCGAACCCTTGAAAATTGGGTGGTTGTTAGGCAGGCGAATCATCAATACTTGCTCCTGAGCGGGTTGGGAGAGGACGATAACGACAGATGGCGAGTCTTGCACCGCCTCTTAGTTTAATCTGCGATCGCCTGTTTGGATATGGCACTCCCTGGCTGAATAAGGATGGTAACACTGATTTCTCTGATTGGTAGGAACGGTAGAGGTGGGAGGTGGGAGGCTGGTAGCACTGATTACACAGAGGCGTTAGTTCTCAATGGGGAGACGATGTAAGAATTGTTGGGAGATTATTTACCTCTCTGTGTCAATCTGTGTCTCTCACGATTCAATGTTCTGTCTGCGCCAGACTATCGGTGTAATCTGTGTTTTTGTCAAGACTTAGTAATGATTTTTATCTAAAGTTTAAAAAAATACATGCGTCGAAGGGGACATGGGGAGTGAGACGAAAACCAGACGATTATACAAAGTGTTACAAAGCTTCAAGGATTTTAGCCGTGTAGAGATTAATTTTGCCTAAAATAAACCCACCATAGATAATATACCTGAAAATCGCACACTCATCTCACAATGGCTGTAACCCTTGAAAATTCGTAGATAATTTCGCAAAAGGGGTCAAGAAAGAGCAATTATGACGTTTTGTTGAGATGGAAGCATGATTGAAAAATTTAAACCGTTCTGGGGGAAAGAATAGTTTAAATTATCATAGATTGACAAATTTAGCCGAAACGGAATTGAGCCAAGCTAAAGATAATGTCAGTAGCGAAAGATACAGAAATAGGAAAGGGGTATGTCGTGAATCGTGGTTATCAAAAGAAGTGCGATCTAGCTTGTAGTAAGGGATGCGAGCCCTAGAAGAACCCGCAGCCAGGTGAAATGCCGTAGTGGAGAGTTGTTATCCTCACTCCACACCCAGTTTGGAGGGAATACTTAACCGGGGGCGATAACACTTCAACCACGACTTAAAGCTAGACTAGAGGATAAAGATAACGCAATTAATCGATGATTCTTTGGCTTAAATCAAGCTCAATAACAACTCGGTGAGGTTTTAACACGAATGGCAGACTCTAAAAAAGAATATACCTTTGGTGACGATGTTGGCAGTGTTGATAATCAAGGTCATATCGGTAGTTCTGGCAATCAAAACACAATTGGTACGGCGGTTGGTGAGGTTCATGGGAATCAAAACAGCTTCCAGAATTATGGGACTGTTAATTTTGGCACTAAACCCAAATGGGTAGGAAAACCCTTCCAAGCTCCCCCATTACCTCCCAACTTTGTCGAGCGCTCCCAACCGCGTCGGGACGTGAAAAAATTCCTCCTAGAAACGGAAGAAACCACACCGGGAACGTTAGTGGTGAGTGCTATCTATGGACTGGGTGGTATTGGCAAATCTGTGTTAGCCACAGCACTGGCTCATGATCCTGATATTCATCAACGCTTTTCCGATGGGATTCTCTGGGTAACGCTGGGTCAACAACCGGATATCCTCTCATTTCTGGCGACTTGGATTCACGCATTAGGAGACTTTGACTACAAACCAACCACTCCCCAAGCCGCTTCGACGCATCTAAGAACCCTACTTTATGACAAACGTAGTTTATTAGTTGTCGATGATGCTTGGAAATCGGAAGATGTAGAACTGTTCCAAGTGGGTGGGTCAAACTGTCGGGTTTTGGTAACTACTCGTGAGGCTCCTGTGCGGGGAGCTATTCGCTATGACTTGGACATTATGAGTCCAGCCGAGGCGCTGGAGTTGTTGAATAAATGTAGACCGGGAATGCCGATGTCAGAGGAGGAGCAGAAACAAGCTCTAGACTTGGCAAAGGCGTTAGGGTATCTGCCATTGGCTTTAGAACTGGCGGCGGCTCAAATTGCTGAGGGTGTGGATTGGTGGGAATTATTAGAAGATTTCCAGGCTGAAGTTGCACGACTGGAGACGTTAGATAATAGTGGTGCTGGGAGTGCTAGTTGTGAAGAGACTCGTAAGCGTCTGAGCTTAAACGCATCATTTAACTTGAGTTTACGGCAGTTATCTCCGGAACAATTACAGCAGTTTGCTTGGTTAGGCGTTTTACCCGAAGATGTTTCTATTGGACAACAAACAGCCGCCGTTCTCTGGCAGGTGAAACCGCGACAAGCTGGAGCGATTCTGCGAACACTGCGTTCTAAAGCACTGTTGTTATCTGGAGCCGTGCAGCCGGGAGAGAAACCGACTTATCGCATCCATGATTTAATGCATGACCGGGCTAAGGAGTTGTTAACCGATAGTGTTAACCCGGTTTATTCTGAGGATTTACCAGGACTGGGATTAAGATTAAAAGAGGCTCATGCTGCGTTTCTAGAGCGTTACCGTGCTAAGACTGAAAATGGACAATGGTACACGTTATCGAATGATGGTTATATTCATAACTATTTGACATGGCATTTAGAGAAAGCAGGTCAATCCCAAGAATTACATCAACTTTTACAAGCCTCAACACCTCAAGGGCGTAATGCGTGGTATGAGGCGTGCGATCGCATAGGAAAACTGGGCAACTTTGTCACAGATGTGGCACGAGCTTGGCGATTAGCAGAACAGATGTATGAGGAGAAACCATCAGAATCCATTGGACTCCAGTGTCGCTATGCCTTGATTTTCGCATCTCTTAATTCTTTAGCAGACAATATCCAACCTGAGTTAATGGCAGCGCTGGTGGAGAAGCAGATATGGACTCCAGAACAGGGTTTAGCTTATGCTCAACAGAAACAAAATCCTGGGAGACGAGCAGAAGCTCTGGGTGAGATTGCACCCCATTTACCTGAGACTTTACTACCTGAAGCCCTAGAAGCAGCACAGGCTATACAAGATGAGAGATACCTCGCCCAGGTTCTGGGTGATATTGCACCCCATTTACCTGAGACTTTACTACCTGAAGCCCTAGAAGCAGCACGGGCTATACAAGAGGAGCATTACCGCGCCCAGGTTCTGGGTAATATTGCACCCCATTTACCTGAGACTTTACTATCTCAAGCCCTAGAAGCAGCACGGGCTATACATTCTGAGGGAGACCGCGCCATAGCTCTGGGTAATATCGCACCCCATTTACCTGAGACTTTACTATCTCAATCGCTAGAAGCAGCACGGGCTATACATTCTGAGGGAGACCGCGCCATAGCTCTGGGTAAAATTGCACTCCATTTACCTGACATTCTACCTGAAGCGCTAGAAGCAGCACGGGCTATAAACTCTGATTATTTACGCGCCTATGCTCTGGGTAAAATTGCACCCTATTTACCTGACATTCTACCTGAAGTGCTAGAAGCAACACGAGCCATACATTCTGAGAGATACCGCGCCTATGCTCTGGAGAAAATTGCACCCTATTTACCTGACATTCTACCTGAAGCGCTAGAAGCAGCACGAGCTATACATTCTGAGAGATACCGCGCCATAGCTCTGTGGAAAATCGCACCCTATTTACCTGAGACTTTACTATCTCAAGCGCTAGAAGCAGCACGAGCTATACAAGAGGAGCATTACCGCGCCTGTGTTCTGAGTTTAATTGCACCCCATTTACCTGAGACTTTACTATCTCAAGCACTAGAAGTAGCACGAGCTATACTCTCTCAGAGAGAGCGCGCCTTGGCTCTGGGTAAAATTGCACTCTATTTACCTGAGATTCTACCTGAAGCACTAGAAGCAGCACGGGCTATACAAGATGAGGAATACCACGCCAAAGCTCTGGGTTTAATTGCACCCTATTTACCTGAAATTCTACCTGAAGCACTAGAAGCAGCACGAGGTATACAAGATGAGGAATACCACGCCATAGCTCTGGGTTTAATTGCACCCCATTTACCTGACATTCTACCTGAAGCGCTAGAAGCAGCGCGGGCTATACAAGATGAGGAAGACCGCGCCATAGCTTTGGGTAAAATCGCACCCCATTTACCTGAGACTTTACTATCTCAAGCGCTAGAAGCAGCGCGGGCTATACATTCTGAGAGATACCGCGCCATAGCTTTGGGTTTAATTGCACCCCATTTACCTGACATTCTACCTGAAGCGCTAGAAGCAGTACGGGCTATACAAGATGAGGAATACCGCGTCATAGCTTTGGGTAAAATTGCACCCCATTTACCTGAGACTTTACTATCTCAAGCGCTAGAAGCAGCACGGGGTATACAAGATGAGTTTTGCCGCGCCATAGCTTTGGGTAATATTGCACCCCATTTACCTGAGATTCTACCTGAAGAGCTAGAAGCAGTACGGGCTATACATTCTGAGGAATACCGCGCTTATGTTTTGGGGCAAATTGCACCCTATTTACCTGAGATTCTACCTGAAGCGCTAGAAGCCGCACGGGCTATACAAGATGAGAGAAACCGCGCCGTAGTTCTGGGTAAAATTGCACCCCATTTACCTGAGACTTTACTATCTCAAGCCCTAGAAGCAGCACGATCTATACATTCTGAGGAATACCGCACTGAGGCTTTCGGTAGATTACTACCAAACCTTAAACCTTCCTATTTTGACTTTCCATTCTGGAAAGAGAGCCTTGACGTTTTAGCTTACCGTACTCGTAAAGACCTACTAGAAGATATCTCAGCATTAAGTCCTGTTATCATCGCTTTTGGTGGCAAGGAAGCATTAGCCGCCACAGCTCGTGCGATTCAGGAGGTTGGGCGACAGTGGACTTAAAACTGTTTTCTTGCCAAGCTAGAACTCAGATTAGGGATGTGATTGGCTGGGTTTAGGTGAGACTGTGCGATTTTAGCCCGCCTGTTTCCCCTAGAACTTTTAGGCGACTGCTCATGAAAAGAGCGATCGCACTCCCTCCCAAAACCCGTCAAACCCCCAACGCGAAAGCGTTTCAAGTTTTGAGTAAAGTCGCGATCGCATTCCCTACCCCAGACTTTACAATATCTGAGAATGAGAATCTGCGATCGCACTCTTGTACAATGGATCGACTTGTTTCTTAATACCAGCCACTCTCGTTCATCGGTTAAGGACAACCTGCGATCGCGTAGTTTGGAGTAAGCGCTAAAGCGCTTTTGGTACGCTTCGTGCCTACTACTAACCTAGGATAGATGACAATAGCTGACATTCCGTCTCCCTTGCGGTTTAATTGTCAGAGTGAACGCTGTAAACATTAATACAGTTGTCGCTCCACCCATGCTGAACGTAGAAAGAATCGGTTTAGCCCTTGGAAGTCAGCAGGAGGAGAGGTCAAACCCAGAGGGGAAAGGGAAACTATGAATAGCAATCCATCCAATCCTTCGGCAAATGGTGGTAAAACAATAAATATTGCTGATATCTTGGCACTTCCGGAACGTCAACGGCAAATTGCTCTGTTTATCCGTCGCGAGGAAGGGCATACCCTACCCGAAATAGCCGATCACCTGAATGAAGACGAACAGATGATCGCCATAGAACTAGATGAGTTAGTTCAAGAGGGTTTTGTCCGAGAAATACAAGTTGAAGGCATTCCCCGTTACTATCGCAGTGAAATGAGACGACAAGGTAGCCCGTTTTCCGAGATGATTCAGCAAGCGCTGACACCGGGAAAACCTCTGTCCATGATTGTGAATCCCTCTGGGGATGCGCCAATTACACCCGGTTCGACGTTTGAGTTGTGCGTCACGATTACCAATGAGGGGAATCAAAGTGCCTTAATTGAGATTTATATCGATGAAACCTCCCAATTCCTGCACGAGTGGTGTATTTCCCCTTACGAACGTCTGGCATTAGGGCGGGGACAAAGTAGTGAGGTGGTGTTCCAGATTCCGGTACCACTGGATGCAACACCGGGTACCTATAATTATCTGCTGATGGTTGATGCCCAGCAGCATTACCCGGAAGATACACCCATCCAGCATCAAGCACGGCTGCAAGTCTTGCCTTTTGTCCAAGAAGCCATCCGGGTTAATGATCCCACCTTCTCTCTACTCCCGATCACAAGTTCCGCTGTCCCGGCGGTGGTGCAACCGGGAGAACCTTTAGAGGTTCAGGTTCTGGTTCACAACCGATCGGATCGTGTGGATCAATTTCGCTTAACCTGTCCGGATTTAGCCCCGATTTGGTATAGGGTGATTTATCCCGAAGGCTATACCGACACCGGAGTGGTGCGGGTGATGGATGGCTTAGAGTTGAATCCGGGTGAAAAGGGTCTAATCCAGCTCATTATCACCCCACCTGTAGATACCTGGGCGACGATTTATTCCCCCACCGTGCGTCTCTATTCCCTGAATAATCCCGACTTGGTGCTACTCGATGCGATTTACCTCCAGGTAATGCCGATTTACCTGTTAACTGTCGAGTTAGTCACCCTAGTCAGTAAAGTCAGCCATCAGTCTGGTGTTTTCGAGTTACAACTGTATAACGGCGGCAATATTACCCGCGACATTGCCCTCATCGCCAAAAGTGCCGATGGTGATGATCTTTGCACCTATACCCTGATACCCACCCAAGTGCGCCTCGCCCCTGGCGGGTATGCGATCGCGAATTTAGAGGTGCAACCCAGCCAGAAATGGTGGCGTAGACCCTTCTACGGGCGAGTTTTAAACTTTGTTATTGAAATTGAAGATCTACAACAGTTTCCCCTAATTAACAATCGTTTCCAAGGTACTTTAATTTGGGAAGGGCGTCCGTGGTGGCAATTTCTATTAGTTATTTTAGGTATAGTCGGACTGATTGGGGCATTAATATTCCTGCTGTGGTTTTTCTTGCTTAGACCTAAACCTCGCCCGGAAATTATTGAATTTGCGCCAGCAGGAAAAAATTACTCGGCGGCTGATCAGGAAAATGTTCGCCTGAATTGGGAAATTACCAACCCCAAACGCATCCAAACTATAAAAATACAAGGCGTATCGCCAGATGGGGTGGTCACCAGTGGTCCAATTGCCTACAATTTTAGCCAGGGGATTCCCAACGAGTTAGAGCGTTTCTGCACAACCGATGAGATTCTCAATTGCCAGAACGTGCCAACGGATGCTCGCGAACCGGGGGATTATGTATTTGAACTGACGCTAATTTCTGAAGGGAAAAAGAGGGGAGAATTAGAGGAACTGCAAACGAATACAGTTAAAATTACACCGTTTCCAATTCCTGAGATTGAAGAATTTGCCTCAACTCAACCCGTCTATCAAGAAGTCATTCAGCCCAACCCAGAAGCAGCAAACCAAGAAGCTAGTCCAACGGCTAATGATGATAACTCACCTGAAGATCAGCCGCAACCGGAAGACCTAGGTATTTTACTGAATTGGAAAATTAATCACCCCGAACAAATCAGACTCTTAAAACTGGTAGGGCGCAATCCTGAGGGAATTGTCACCTTTCCCATGCAATCAATTGATTTTAGCCAAGGAATTCCTCAACCCCTCCAAGACTCCTGTGAAATACAAGATGAGGCATTAGTTTGCATGAATCTTGCCACAGGTGTGCGCCAACCTGGAACCTATATTTTTGAATTAATCGTGGTTCCCCAACAAGGAGAAGCCGAAGAATTACCCGCTCAAAAAACTGATCCGATTAAAATTGAAGCCCAACCTGTTCCCTTTGATATTGTTGAATTTACAGTTGGTGGTGTAGAAACCCTAACTCGTCCTAAGTTTGTGATACCAATTTCTGGAAATCAAGCAATACCTGTACCCTTATCCTGGAAAGTTGAGGGAGGCAGAGATCTCAAAATTGAACTTCTACCCGCACCCGGAACTGTGCCACCCGAAGGCACTTTGCCTTATGAACTTAGTCCAGAACCAAATACGGAAACAATTACCTTGCAAGTGACGAATGAAGCCGGGGAACAAAAAAGCCGTTCAGTCACTATAGAAACGGTGCAACCGCCGCCTCCAGAACCTGTGGAAATGACTCCCTTATCTCCGCCAGGAGACACAGCTAACGGATTACCAACGTTTGATCCTCCACCTCCACCCGGAGACACTTCTGCTGCACAAACGCAGACACCCCCCTCACCGTCACCGTCACCCTCACCGAGAACGACACCCTCTGGAACAGAACCAACACCGCTACCCATACCACCAGGCGGTTCACCTCCCCTTCCTCCAGGTGCAGATTCTCCGCCTCCGGCTGAACTTCCACCTAAGTTTAGGTAAAACAAATTGGGTTTATTCTTCTCTTGGCACTCTTAATCGTAACTCCTCAATTAGAATCGGTATCTCATTTTTAGGACTTACGCAAAAGCTCTATTTGTAGTGGCGTGGCACACCTTATTTGATGAATTAACCATTAGCCGCAAAACCGTAGGGGCGCAAAGACTTGCGCCCGATTCAATGGTCAAATCTATTCCACAATTTTAGCTGTGTCAATCCAGTAGGGTGTGTTAGCGTAGCGTAACGCACCTTTACCCCCATCAGTGGTGTGTCTGCGTAAGTAGAAGGGCGAAAGTCGTCTCGCAAGACAGAACCGAATAAAGAAAATTCTGTCACTTGCCAGCGATCGCAAAATGCTTTAATCTGCTCCATTAGCAGCTTAATATGTTTAACGTTCATAACTTGATCGTAATCCTGTCGTTCTCGTAGGTTGGGTAGAGCGATGGCGAAACCCAACAGGCTAACTGAGAGTTGGGTTGAGGAACGAAACTTAACCTATGAAGGTGACATACTTCCGTTGTAATTTCACTCAAAACTCTACCTTACCTTGTTAAGAGTTCCTTAACGAAGGGCTGAAGGGCTAAGGACGAATGTTAGTCTTTAACATCGAAATCTGCATTAGCTCCCCTAAAAGCTTCCCTTTGCCTGAGTTTCTCAGCATAAGCTTTGAGAATTTGATGATTGTCCAGGATTCCTAATTGAAGTGCCCACATCAAAACGCCTCCAGTCACAATGTCCGCTGTCGTGAATTGGTTCTCGACCAGAAAATCTTGACCCACAAGCGCGGCTTTTAACGGTTCAGAAACTTGGGCAAACCACGCCAAGGTTTCATCCATCGAGAGTTCTGAACGTTTTTTCAGTGGCGATATCTTTTCAGGCAAATCCGGTAGCGCCTGAAATATATAATGCTCCACAGGTGGCTCTAATGTCACCATCGCATAAAAAAGCCACTGATAATAATACGCTCGTGCTGATGTTCCTGGGGCTGGAATTAATCCTTTGTCTGAGTATTTGTCAGTTAGATAAGCACAAATCGCCGCCGACTCAAAAATGGTTACATCTTCATCCACTAGAACTGGAACTTTGCCGTGGGGGTGTAACTTTTGATACTCTTGTTTGTCCGTTTGAGTGATATCTACCCGCACTAACTCGTAGGGAATACCCATTTCTTCTAGACACCACCGAGGACGCATGGCGCGTGTTTTCGGAAAGTAATAGAGTTTCATCAGACCCCCTCAATTTTTAATCTACCTGGAGTTTAGACTACGATGACAGTACCTGCCTTTCAACGTCTTGATTCAAACTTGATTCAAATTAGCGATCGCAAAATGCTTTAAAATGAACCATAAACCGGAGCTTGTTCAACGGCATAAATCACAACAACCGTGTCAATATATATTCTAGAAGAGTCAGGCAAGTTTAGCTGTCCCATGTATCCCTTTCCGCTTGCAAATCTCGATTAATTTCTTCGAGGTTTCGACTAGAGGGGCGCTGAGAGTGAATTTCTGCCAATATTTCCAGAATCGATGGCTCCGTCGATCTGGTTGACTTTTCTGGCAACAGAAGAATTACTTCAATGGTGTTTCCGGCTGTATTTAATACGGTATCAGGTGGTAAGTCAATTTCGATTTTATTGCCGGGTAAAACTTTAGCTTCCATTCGCAAAGCTGATTGCATTATAGGATTCATTTCTTAAGTTTCATCTAAACTATTTAAAGTTTGTTATTTTCCACTATCCATAGATTACTCTGAGCATAAATACTGATAATTGGCTGGGTCTACTGACCTTCATTGTATTACAAAACAACGTGCTTCAATATTTAGGGCTTCTGGTTTCAATATTCACGTAGGGACACGGCAATGCCGTGCCTTATTTTTGACATTGCTATTGCCTGGGAACGTAACGGATGAGCATCCGCATCAGTTTACCAGGAACGGGCGCAGGCACTACTAGGACTCCATTCACTGATTTGGGCGAAGTGGTGGGCGTACAGACTGTGGATGATGTTGGTAATCCCACTGCTGGAACCAATGACTAAGATTTGCACAGGTTCGCGTTCGGGGTTGGGTGAAGTGGTTGAGGTTTCTTGGGGATCTGGGAGAAAGTCTTTAGACATGAGGGTTTACCTTCTATGGGTATTATGACACCGATTGGACTACATCAAGTGTAGCGCAACGTATGCCAATCGGTGTCATTTACGGTTGAATCCACATCTGACACAATTTTGGGCATGGGAAGAGCAGGAAAAGCCCTCAAGCAGGTGTTAGACAATTACGGCATTAGCCAAAACCAAGTGGCGGTAAAGATGGGGATTGGACGTTCCAATATTTATCGCTGGGTACATGAAGTGAGAGATCCCGGCGCTGAGATGGTGATTCAACTCCGAGATGCGCTGTACCAGATTAATCAGACGGCGGCGGAAGAGTTTGTACGGTTGTATTTAGGGAATCCGCCTGGGGATGGCGATGAGGATTAGTACCAACAAGTTGAGTTGTAGGGGTGGGTTTTACCGTTATCGGCGATTGAGAACCCGCAGGTAAATACCAGCTAATAACCGCTAATATGGATACTTTCGCAAATTCTTTGTGAATTACCTTCTAACAAAACTGCGATCGCATACCCGATCATAAGTCCGGATATGAGCGCTGGGGATCGAAAACATCCTTAAGTCTGCTTGTTTGTCCACGACTTCAGACGTATCCTGAACCCTGGAGTCATTGCAACTTAGAGGAAACAGTATGTTAGATAAACCCGAATCTCCGATTGAAGCCATTGACGCCAGAGAAATCCTGGACTCGCGGGGACGTCCCACCGTGGAAGCCGAAGTTCGCCTCGCCAGTGGTGCCCTGGGACTGGCGCAAGTTCCCAGTGGTGCCTCTACCGGCTCCTTTGAAGCCCACGAACTGCGAGATGGTGATTCTCATCGCTACAACGGGAAAGGCGTCCTCAAGGCTGTCCGTAACATCAAAGAGAAAATTACCCCCGAACTCCTGGACATGGACGCCCTAGACCAAGCAACCGTTGACCAGGCGATGATTTATCGGGATGGAACCCAAAATAAAAATGAACTGGGTGCCAATGCTATCCTGGCAGTTTCTCTCGCCAATGCCAAAGCCGCCGCGAATGAATTGCAACTTCCCCTCTATCGCTATCTAGGTGGACCCCTTGCCAATCTTCTCCCGGTTCCGTTAATGAATGTGATTAACGGTGGTGCCCATGCGGATAATAATGTAGACTTTCAGGAGTTTATGATTGTCCCCGTGGGTGCTGATACCTTTCAAGACGCACTGCGTTGGGGGGCTGAAGTCTTCGCCGCCCTGTCTCAAGTCTTGAAAGAGAAAAAGTTGCTATCGGGTGTAGGTGATGAAGGAGGCTATGCGCCGAACTTAGAGTCCAATAAAGCCGCATTGGAATTTCTGATTGCCGCGATTGAAAAAGCCGGGTATAAACCAGGGGAACAGGTGGCGTTAGCCATGGATGTCGCCGCCAGCGAATTTTACAAAGACGGGCAATATCTCTATGAAGGCTCCTCTCATTCCCCTAGCGAACTCGTTGATTATCTGGATCAATTAGTCAGTCAATATCCGATTGTTTCCATTGAAGATGGCTTACATGAAGACGATTGGGATAATTGGAAATTGCTGACCGAAAAACTTGGATCTCGCATCCAATTAGTTGGCGATGATTTATTTGTCACCAACCCCACTCGCTTGCAAAAGGGAATTGATTTAGCGGCTGGGAATTCGATCCTAATTAAGCTCAATCAAATTGGGTCATTAACCGAAACCTTAGAAACCATTGAACTCGCCACTCGTAATGGCTTCCGTTCCGTTATCTCTCACCGTTCTGGCGAAACCGAAGATACCACGATCGCGGATTTAGCCGTCGCCACTCGTGCGGGTCAAATCAAAACGGGTTCCCTCTGTCGCAGTGAACGAGTTGCCAAATACAACCGCCTACTCCGGATTGAAGACGAACTCGGCGATCGCGCCATCTATGCCGGTAAAATGGGGATGGGACCCAAAATTGCCAAATAATCCCTATTTCTCATAACCCAACCCACCATTCAATCCCTGTAGGGGCGCACCGACGTGCGCCCTTTATTCAATGACGCCTTTGACCCCAACGTTTTCAATCTATTCAAAAATAGTTTCGACCTGAATATCGGTGGGTTACGGCGGATTGTTCATGA
Source organism: Coleofasciculus sp. E2-BRE-01 (assembly GCF_040221695.1). Taxonomy (NCBI): domain Bacteria; kingdom Bacillati; phylum Cyanobacteriota; class Cyanophyceae; order Coleofasciculales; family Coleofasciculaceae; genus Coleofasciculus; species Coleofasciculus sp. E2-BRE-01. Next base: position 19,378 of record NZ_JAVKEA010000208.1, read on the forward strand.
AAAGGCGATCACCTCAATTATACTCCCGCCTAACCCACCCTACGACTAATGTATCCCCATAGTGCGATAAAATAGGAGTCTTTCTTTGATAGAATCTTTCCGTACCTAAAGTTGAGCATTTTCAGCGTCCATGTTTAGCCAAACCGTGATTAATCGAATCGCTACCCCAGTCGCTATCAGCGGATTCATCTTATCCATTCTTACCCATACCGCCACCGCCGCCACGATGCTAGACAATAATGATAGCGTTAGGGGGTTTATCCAAACCAACTCTTCCAGCTTCCGCTATCGCAACGATTTAGTACCCAACGCCCCCCTGGAAACCGCCGCTGGTGAAGAATACCGATTTAATGCCCAACAAGGAGATACCGTTCGCATCAGCGTTAAACCCGAAGAAGGTAGTACTCTCTCACCCATTTTAGTCCTGAGTTCCTCACAAACGGGCAACCAAGTCGCCTACAATGACAAAACCAATCTGTTAGTTTATCAAGTCCCCATCAGTGGTGAATATAAACTCCTCGTTTTAGGTGACAATAATACCAGAGGTAGATATACGGTTTCCCTTTCCGGAATTACACCTGGAGTTATCGTTAATAATCCCTCAAATCAACCCTCCTCTTCAAATCAAACCCCAGATAAACGAAAACAACTACTACAAAATGAGTATGGATTGAGAGTCTTGGAAAACTGTCCATCGGCGACGGGTTCGTTAGTGGTTGTGTCGTTTCCGGAATCGGATCAAACCTATACCTATTGCGCCAACCCTAACCGTTTTCTAGCAGCGGGACAATATACCTACGACATGAGTACGGAAACCTTAAAGCCGGGACGTCCGGGAACTCAAACCGCCGCTAATCAAACAACCGATCCTCGCCAAGAAAAATTGGAAGACGAGTATGGATTAAATGTACTCGATACCTGTCCTCCAGCAACCAATTCTTTAGTCGTTATCTCCTATCCCGAAGGTAGACAAAGCTATCGCTATTGTGCCGATCCTAACCGAGTTTTTCCGGCGGGTGAATATACTTACAATGCCCGTACTCAGAGTCTAGAACCTGTGAAAAAACCAGAAGCTTGTACCGTACAAGTCGGGGGTGTTTGTATTGTTCGCTAACGGATAGCACAAGCTGTCCTTGTTTCTAGACGTGCCATGGCGCGTCTGGAAGATGACTCCCCCAGATTCCACTATTCCCGGTTTCCTAAGATTTCATTAGAATCACCAATAGGCTGTACGGAACCTGCGATCGGTTCTTTTTTGAGTTCCTCCAAATCTATCGTTCTTAATAAATAACGCCAAGCCAGAGGAAAGTCATAGATTTGGACTAAATCGGCTGAGATATCGTACCAAAGACGATTATCTTGATAAAACTTCATCTGATCCATTACCAACGCTGTTGTTGTCTGAGGTTCTAAACGCTGAGGATCAAGGCGTTCAATTGAGCCGTTATGCCAAATGCTTTGAGATAAATCCGTCGGATCATTGGATGTACAATATAGGGTGAACTGCCAACGATATTGTTTATTCAATTCTAGGGGAATGGCAGTAATCGGTAAGCTGATTTTGACAAAGCCTGGTGTTTCTGGAAGCTGGAAACTAACCTGATAGTTTCGAGTCTCATCCTGTGAATTTTTTAGAACGAATGATCCTCGATTAATTGTGTTACTTGGATAGGGAATATAAAACCAAAATGTGGGGTAAGCTTTTAATGTAAAGCCAGAAAACTTGACGCCGGAGTCGGTAATGGGTAATAACGGTGTAAACGGTTGTTCTGTCTGTTCACAAGGTCCACGAGTTCCGGCAGGTTTGCGATCATTATTCGGTCTATCCCGAACGGGTGGATCTTGTTTAAGACTTGCTAATTTTTGAATAGGATGTGCTTGAACCAGTGGTCGATGAATTGTCAATTCAAGAACGGTTATCGCCAGGATTAAAGCAAGTTTTAGTGCAATCATAGGTTTAAGGGGTTTCATCGGATCGCGACGTTCTAAATGCCTGGTAAGCCACCAGACTTCCACTTGTGGTAACTACAGCTAGCATTACTGGAACCATCGGTAATATACTCCCAGTTTGAAGAAAAATAAACCAGCTAATACCATTAATCGTTATCATAGTAAATCCCACTGCTAGTCCCAGTCGCAACAGGGACTCTCGATAATGCCATGCGATCGCACCTCCAATAAGTGACCCCATCCACACCCAAACCAAATCCCCCCATAAAGGGAAAAACGCCAGCAAGGGGCGTTCTCCCACAGCCGCATTAATAATCTGACTGACCATTTGACTATGCAGAAATAGCCCCCGCATTTCATGATTACCAGGCGTTTGGAATTCATCTTTAATTGTGGGATCAGTTATGCCAATTAAAATAATTTTATCCTGCAAAAAATCAGAATTCACGCGATTGGCAAAAATATCACTCAAGGTCACTCGTTCTACCATCGTTTTGGCAAATTCTGGAGAACGGTAATTGAGTAAGAGTTGAAACCCTTCCAATCCGACACCGCGCTGGTAAAATCCGGGGTTTGCCTTTAAATTTGTTAACGTCACTGAACCCAATTTCCACCGATCTTCGGAAATAAATTCAGGTGAGATTCCCTCGGCTTGCAGATATCGTAGGGCTAATTGAAAACTCAGGGAATAGAAGGTGGAACAAGAGGATACGGCTGGCGGTTTCATGGCGATGAGATGACGCCGAACAATCCCATCTGGATCAACAACAATATCAGCAAATCCTAAGCGTTCCTTGGGGACTTCAGGGGGCGCAGCAACGCCTTCGGGGATTTGGGGAGAGGGGATGACACAGATGGGAATCACGCGATCGCTCTTTTGTAGGTATTGTACCAATTCATCCCGCCCTTCCCCCTCTGGGCGATCGCGAAAGATATCTAAGCCGATGGCGCGGGGTTGATAGGTGTCCAGTTTTTGTAATAGTTTTAGCAGGGTGCGATCGTGTAGCGGATATTCACCCCCTAAATTGTTGATATCTTTAGCCGTTACCTCAACCATCAATAACCGAGGATCAAGGGATGGCGTGGGGCGCATTTCCAGTAGTTGATCAAAGGCTTGCTGTTCCGTCGATTGCAACCACCCTAGCGATCGCACTCCCATGACTAAACTGGTTACCATGACACTCGCACCCAGTACCAATTGCCAACCTCGCCGTCTCCGCTTAACGGGTTTGGCGGTAGTGTCGCTAATCCAGTCGTTCCAACTGGGCGGAACTTGGGTGGGATTCTGGACAATTACGGGTAACCAACTAGCACAAGGAAATTGACTCTCTAATCCCTGCAATCGTTCTCTGGCGTCTCTTACAGCTAAATAGAACGGTTGACCTTGAGCAAAGGCAGTGAGAAAATACTTTAGGAACTCTTGCGCCACGCGATCGGGAACTAACTCCCGCATGACAATCATTTGTGGAATTTGGACATCATCCAGTTGTCGGGCTAATCCTAAGCCATCGCAGGAGTTGAAAATAGCTAGTTTTAACCCTCGTTCTACGGCTTTTCTTAACGCATACCAGAGTTCATCAATGGTTAAACTATCGGTTTGATTAATATAAATCCGCCCGGTTTCCCCTTCGGTTTCACTATGTCCGGCAAAAAAAATGATGTCCCAATGTTTTTCCCAAAGTTGGTCGTTAATCTCTCGGCGGCTTTTTTCGACTAAAAAGGTAATATCGGTATGGGGTAAACTTTCAAGTAACTGGCGATCGTTCTCAATATCAATTCCCTGACTATGACCGAGAATGGCTAAAATTTTTACCTTAGGGGTGCGCTGATTTGAGGTGAATTGGGACGGACGTTCAAACTGAGGATCAGTTAAGGCGAGTTCCGCTTTCGGATAATGGTCAAAAAAATCCCACAAATGCCAAGGAAGTTTTTGCAGGTGCGGATCAGTGGTGCTGACTAAGAAGCGAATCGTATCCTGACGACTGAGGGATTCCCGTAACCGCCGATCCAGGGGGCGAAACCCTTCCCCGTCTAACCAGGTTCGCAAGCGATCGCCTAATTCATTGGCAGAGTCTTGACAGTCTCTCAGGCGCTGGCTTACTGAACCATCATAGATAATTTTTTTCGGTTTAATTCGATAGGGGGCGCTAATGCACCGATACTTATGCTGCCAATGAGACTGGATGCGATCGGCAAATTCAGGCGCTGCGTCTAATACTCCTTTGAGTTCAATATCTGGGGGTGCGCCATCCCAACCAATGGCTAATGTGACCCGAAATCCATGGCTTTGAAAATCACCATCGAGTTTCAAAATGACTAATTTTTTGGGATAGTGTTCATTGTTCATCGTTCATTGTTCATTGTTTAAAGGATAAAGGTTTCCGTCATGCTAATATCAGCTAACGCTACCCTAACTTTGAAGCATTCTCCGGGTTCTCCACTAAACTGTAATTGAATTTGCTTAGTGCTTCTGGCTTCAGCTTGCATCACGGTTTCCCCCGTGTCATCGAGAATCATCAGTCGCAAATTTTTAGGCAAATAGGTTTGACCGTTCGTTGGATATATTTCAACCGAAATATCGAGTTCTGATACGGAGGTTGGTGTCAAATTTATGACTAATATGACTTGTTCATCATCATATCGTCGTCCTAATGTCAGCCGCTTCCCGCGTGTGATTTTCAGATCAGATGGTTCGGATAAGTGGGTGGCTATTTGCGTATACGTTCTAAAATTAAAAGCGAGTTCTGTTGGCGAGGAATCGAATAATGTTTCGACAGTCTGCCAACCAGCATCAAAAATATTTTGTAGCCATTGACTAAGTTGTATCGGTTGTTGAGATGGGTTAATATGGTCTAATAAATATTCCAGTGATATAAGTTGAGTTAGGGGGACTTCCTCGGTTTTAACGCTGGGTAAAAATCCCAGTAACTTGGCTTCAGTTAAGGCTTGATTCAATTCAACTGCTACATAACCAATCCGGTCAGACCACACTTCTGCGGGGATATGACAGCTAGCGGCGTTGGGTAAGACGGGACGGCATTCTAATTTGCCCAGATCTTTAATCAATAAGTCGGCTGTATTAGTCAGGGTTTGCATAATTGGATTCCAACTATCACTCGCCTGCCAGTTTGTCGGAATTTCTAGGCATTGTAGAGAGGTCTTTACAGCATAAACGGCTAACGTATTTAGGTAAACTTGTTTTGCCTTTTTGGGGCAATGCTTTTGGTGAAACTGTTGAGCGATTTGATGGGCTTCTAACGTTAGGGGTACGGTCAGCATTAGGGGTTCATTCGTGGTGTGGAACATTGTATTCTGTGCCTCAGGGATTATGATGATAAGTATTCTCTTAACTTGGGAGTAAATTTAGTTAAGCAACGCTGGTAGAAACTGCTTAAGGTTGAAATCTTAATGCCTAGTTCTTCAGAAATTTCTTTCCAGGAATAACCGGATAAAAGTTTCAAAGCTAAAAATTGGAAGTTGGCGGCGGGCTGATTTGATGTATAGGTTTGATTAAAGAGTCCTTCGGGGTCAGTTTCTAGATAGTGAATAATTTCTTGCGACAGGGAAGGCGTCAACTGCGGATTAACTTCGGCTGGATTGTTTTTCTCTAAGTCATCCAGGGTTAAACGCTTGACTCGTTTGGCATCGACTCCTTTATGCACGGTTGGCATCATAGAACGACTGGCTTCCATAAAGAACCGTTGCTTGAGCAGAAAGTTTACCCATTGTAAAACTTCAAAACTGGGATTATAGTCGTCAATCCTTTCGCAAATATAACAAAATAGGCGTTGCTTGGCTTCATCATAAATATCCTCATAAAATCCATGGAATTGTCCGGGATAGGGACGAGTCAGTTTACCTGACTGCTGAATGACACCCAATAGCTTGGCTAAAGCTTGCTGTCGTTGTTTACTACGGGGAGGATGCTGCTGTGCTTCCTGTGCCAGTTGCTTTAACTGTTGGTCTATGACATTCATCGATAGCGGTAGGGTTGGTACATCAGTTACATGGGATTGCGTTGATACACCGACTTCACTCTGTTCATAGAGGTCTCACGAACTCAGGGGCGATTTTATGCAAGGTGGAACAAATCTTTACAAAAGTTTAACAAAAGCGGCGGGGTAGAGGTGCAGGGGGAGATGGGGGAGATGAGGGAGATGAGGGAGATGAGGGAGATGAGGGAGCCAAGGACGAATGACCAATGACAAATGACCAATGACAAATGACTTATGTAAAGATTTGTAACAAATATCCGACTTTTGCATAAAACTCACCTGCTGAACTTGAGAACCTAATGAAAGGGTAAGATGGGGACTAGAACCATGTTGATTCGTGAGATTGTTCAACAGGCACTAAAGACACGCTATCTCACCAGAGAAGCCGAAGACCAACTGCGACAGCTACTTAGAAGCAAATACGACTCACAAGACCTCCAAGCGTTCATGAATTTGCAAAATGCTGTAATGGAGGGTCAGGTGCAACAAGAGTCCCGCCCTTTTTCAGACAACCTCTTGATTTTCAGGGATGATAATACGGTAATTGTTGATTTGGCAGGAGTGAGTTAATGAGAGAACTGAGAGTTAAAGTTTTAACAGTCAATAACCTTCAAATTATAGGGATACTGACCCTTAGTACCTCCTTAAATTACTATCGTTCCAGTTCTAACATTTCAAATTTGTTGAATAGTTCTCGTAATTTTATTACTCTCACGGATGTAGAAGTGTATAGTGAGCATCAGCATCTCTTGGCAACAATGCCATCTCTTTGTATTAACAAGCCAGCGATCGCTTGTTTATCGAGCGAAGAATCTGAGCAGAATGGTGTTGCATTATCATTGAACACGGCTGTCCAGCCCTCTGAAATGAACAGTGTGGCTGTTTTTTCATAATTGAAAGAGAGTCGAAACTGTTGACATCTCTAGTTAGTAGCGAATTTATTCGCCAATCTTTTTAACTATTAAAATCGTTTTTATGGTAAAGTAATGGACTAGAAGCTGTAGGGCATACGGTGGTTAAACTTTCTGGGGATAAAGCTACAGCATATTTTAGGTTGATGAAGTACAGCCTTAAGCAAGATCCCCGACTTCTTGAAGAAGTCGGAGATCTGTCTGTGTACCTCACTTACTACCAAAAGCGCTGTAACATCCACCGACGATGTAAAACTCTGGCTTCCTATGACGAAAAAATCATCCGCGTCCCTTCACTTCGTTCGAGGGCATGTTTAACCGAGTGAGTGTCAATAGATTAATTGATGAAACCGCTGATCATGGCGAATACTAGCCAAATCAGAGTCATTTTTGGCTAACTCTCGGTATTGATCAGGATTCAGATTGAGAGTTTTTTGCAGATTTTCGATAGCTAGGTCAACATTACCCTGCAAAGCATAACAGCAAGCTTTGTTGTAAAAAGCATTAGCATTGTCGGATTTAAACTCTATGGTTTTGTCGAAACTAGCCAAGGCTTCTGGGTAGTCTCCTAATTGCAAAAGCGCATACCCTCGATTATACCACGCCTCATATTTGTCGGGCTTAATTTTCAGGGCTTCGTCGTAACTCGCTACGGCATCTTGAAAGTATCTTAAGTTCACAAGGGCATTGCCCCGATAATACCAAGAACTGGGTTGTTGATACTTAAGTTTCAGGGCTTCATTATAACTCACCACGGCTTCTGGAAAACGGTCAAGGCGATACAGCGCCCCTCCTCGGTTATTCCAAGCTTCGTGAGCATCGGGTTTAATTTTTAGGGCTTCGTCATAGCTAGCGATGGCTTCTTGGAACTGTTTTAAGTGTACCCAAGCATGTCCTTGATTGTACCAAGCTTCGTATTTATCCGGCTTAATTTTTAGGGCGTCTTGATAGCTAGCGATAGCTTCGAGAAAGCGTTGTAAGCTAAACAAAACATTACCTCGGTTGTACCAACCTTGATGCAGGTTCGGTTTAAGATTTAGAGCATGATCATAGCTAACTTTTGCCGCTTCATATTGTTTTAAATTCACCAACGCATTGCCCCGATTATACCAAGCCGGATAAAAGTCTGGTTGCAAATTTACAGCCTTGTCATAGCTGGCGATCGCCTCTTCATGGCGTCCCGCCTTATCCAGCGCAATTCCCCGGTTATACCACAGTTGATATAAGTCGGGTTCACGTTCTAAAACTTGGTCAACAGTCGCGATCGCTTCTTCAAACTGTCCAGACTGGATCAGTATAATACCCAAGTTATACCACGCTTCGTGGGTTGTGACTTCCAAGGGGTGGTTGTAGCTAACGTTTGCGGCTTGAGGGTTTTCTAGAAGGAGAGTACTCATCGATGTATTTTTTGCTATGAGAGGCTTTTGACCTGGGTTTACAGGTTGTAGCGTTGAGGGGGAACGTTCTCACGATTCTCGATTGAGCGCAATACATTCGGAGTCAGTAAAGAATGTGGGGTTTAGGGTTTAGGGTAGGGCAATCAGAAGCGCGATCGTTCACGGCTTAGGGTTGTCTCCTCACTTGTTTAATCAACGCCTTTACTTGCTTATTCTTCCCTAACTCCCTTAAATCCGGATCAGTTAATAACTTGACAAAAACGGTATGCACATGCTAAATATTGTCATTCAGCTCATTCTCTTGATCCAATTCGGCTTGATTTGATATTGTTATTTTTTAGGATTTAGATTAATGGCTTGTTTTAAGTGGTTCTTAATACCGTTTAATTAAAACCCGTTTAAACGGGTTTTAGCTTTAAGCCGGAACTTGAGTTCCTGGCTTACTTCCCACCTCCAATCATCTTCTGAAACCGCTTATTTTTCCGCAACCGTTCCAAATCCGGGTCAGTTTTAGCCACGGGCAGATATTTCTGTGGATTCACCTTAATCGCCTGTTCAATATAATTCACCGCTAACGTCACCTTCCCCTGGGCGGCATAACAATACCCCTTGTTATAAACCGCATTCACATGATCCGGATTCACTTCTAAAGCCTTGTCAAAACTTGCCATCGCCTCCCGATAGCGTCCCATCTTGACTAAAGCATAGCCACGATTGTCCCACGCTTCATAATTTTCAGGCATACATTCTAACGCCCGATCATAGCTAGCGACAGCATCTTTCAAACGTCCCAATCGCCGCATAGTAAGTCCTCGATTATTCCAGCAATGAGTTTCGTTGGGGTCGAATTCTAACGCTTTCTCGTAGTAGAGTAATGCCTCTTTTTCACGACCCATTTCTGAAATGACGATCCCTTTATTAATCCAACTTCCAATATGATCCGGTTTGAGTTCTAGGGCTTTGTTAAAAGACGCGATCGCATCGTCTCGTTTCTGGAGTTGCATCAACAAACAGCCTTGGTTGTACCAGATTTCTGGGTGATTGGGACTAATTTGCAAGGCTTTGTCAAAACTCTTGAGGGCGGCTTTGTGGCGTCCGACATTGGTTAAGACGTTACCGCGATTACTCCAGGCTTTATCGTAATTGGGATTACAGGCGATCGCTTGATCGAAACTCGCCAGGGCTTCCTTGTTCCGTCCCAGAATCATTAGGGAGGTTCCGCGAGAGTTCCAGGCTTCGGGATGGGCAGGTTCTCGTTCGATCACTTGATCAAAACTCGCGATCGCGGCTTCATGCTTTCCCCAGTCTGACAGAACGATACCACGATTCAGCCAGATGCGGGTATCCTGGGGATTTAACACTCCCGCTTGGTCAAAACTCGCGATCGCCTCTTCATATCGTTGTAGATGTCCTAGGGCGAGTCCTAGCCCTGTCCAAGCCTCCCCATTTTCAGGGGTAAGCTTTACCGCATCCTGGAAAAGGGCGACGGCGGCGTCAAAGTCTCCCCCCTGCAAACAGCGCATTCCTTGTTGAATGATGAATTTAACCGCTTTGGGATCAGTCATAGAAGTAACCTGGGTGATAAGTAGGTGGACACAATAAAAGCTAACGGTGGAGATCGTCATAAGCTAACCATTTCGCGGTATCGCGTAGGTTCTTAGTCGCCCCGACGCAAGCCTCTAGGATACAGAACTGACGCAAGCCTCAATGGTCACAGTCGATTTCTCTCTATCTTTGCAAATCTTTACAAGTTTGTATTGTTTTATACCTATTCGTTAAGATAGATATACGTTTATAATAATTCTAAAAATCTGAGTCAGAGTAGTGATAATGCCCCAAAGGGGGTTAAGTCTCCTACGCCCTAGCCAATGCCGTTAGAAATTTAAAGGAATTGTTTATGGCAAATAACGCCATTAGCCAAAGAAAAGCTAATAGTAAAACGAATAGCCGTACCCAAAAAAAAAGCGAGGAAACACCCATGGCAAAAGAGAAGGAAACGCAATCAACAAAGCTAGCTATTCAAAAGCAGCAAGCTGGAAAAATTTCTCTGGTTGAACCTTCAATCCCTCTACCGGGAAATCGTCCCATAGCCACCAGTTCGCTAAAAGTGAGTGATCAAGGTTCAATAAGGGGGATACGTCCTGTTGATACCAGCGAGTTACAAATTGTTGGCACACTTTCATCCATGGGTGAGCGCCCGATCTCAGCGAGTAACATGCAAATCCGAGATGTCATGGTTGTGTCTGGAAATCGTCCGATTTCTGTGAGTACCCTGCATCTTGAGAACACAGAAATGATTCTGGGAAACCGTCCCATCGCTTCCAATGTCATGGAAGAAGCTGATGAAATAATGGGTTATCTGGATTAACTGTTAGTAAAAATCTATCGTCCAGGTTGTAGATACGTTGCACACGTATCTACAATTTTGTATGGAAGTCTCTAAAAAATGAGTCGTCAACCCAGAGAAGGTATAACCCATTCCTACTTTAGACATAAAGCGGGGATCAAGCTAATCTATCTGTAGATTGACGATTCTAATAAAAAATACAGATATAGTGGACATCAACGGAAAAGAAATTGTCCCCAAAATTATTCATTCTTTAGTTTAGGGGCGAATTCATAATCATCATAATTCGGAGAATTTCAAAATATGAGTACTGAAGATAGAGCTAAAGCAACTGCCGAAAACCTAGAAGGTAAGGCACAGGAAGCCATGAGTAATGTCACGGGTGATCCTGAAGATAAAGCAGAAGGTAAGGCAAAGCAAAATAAAGCTGAAGCTCGTCACGCTGTTGAAGACGTGAAAGACAAAGCCAAAAAAGCCATTGACTAATTGCATTGTCAGGAATAGTAAGCAGGTTGATAGTTTTGTGCGATTGGGAACGCCAAAAAAGCCGTATCTGATTTGAGTCGGCTGATTAACTTCTACCTGCCTTACTAGAATCAGAAGGTCTAGGCAGTCTTGATCTAGACCTTCTGGTTATTTATTGAAAATCCACTAATAGTTTCATCAGGAGGTTGCTGTGAGTTTAGGTAAAAAAACTCGCCAGTTTTTCACGGCTTTGGCTTTAATTTTAGTCCTAGCGACCACATCGGCTTGCCAAGCAAACCAAACCAAAGCAAAAGCGCCAACGGCATTGAATCCCAGTGTCACCTATCAACAATTAGAACGAGGTAATACGGCATCCGGTCAAGAGTTTGGCAGTTGGGTGGTGCAAACGGCAAAGGGATTAGTTAGTGACGCCTACGTGCGCGATAACAATAAGTTAGGGATTGTAATTACCCCTCAAGTTCGTCCGCCAGAGGTTAAGGATTTAGCCCGGTCTTTAGTTCAAGGGTTCCACCAAAATTTTCCGAATCGAGATCTGAAAGTATTGGTATACGCCCCGGATAAAGAACTTATTGTAACAGCGAATTACAATAATCAGTCCAATCAAGTTACGTATCAATAAAAAAAAGGAGATAATAAAGGATGGCAACAAGCGACCAGTATAAACGTCAGATCATGAAGGATTTGGCGGGTGGTAATACCGAATCTCTGGAACCTGTTCCAGAAACACCAGAACAAGAGTATCAAAACTTTGATGACTTTGCTCAACGTTCTTCGCGAGATGAACGACGCCAATTATTTGGCAAATCCCTGCATCCCGATCGCATACCTCCCAGTCAGATGGAACCTGAACTGCGACAGGCGATCGCTCACATTAAACCCAAGGAACGGGATGATGTGGCGCGTGAGTTTTTCAAGCAACTCAAGAAACGCGGATTAAGCGATCGCGACTTGGAAAAGCAACTGGGACTTTCAACTCATCACGCCAGTCGGATGACGGAGGATGATGTGGCTAAACTTGCCACGTTTACCTATCATTCTCATCCGGATATCTTTCAGGACGTTTTAGCCGATCAACCTGCCATTGTCAAATTCCTCAGCAATCCCTTAGTGGGGGCGGTTATGGGGGCAATTGCCTCAAAATGGTTTGGACATCGTCGCTAATCACTTCAATAGTCTTAAGTGTCATTGCCACGAACCTGCATCAGCAGGTTTTTTTATTAGCCATTCAAGGGCTGATACCCAATCCGATGAAGTCATCCCCTTTCCAACTCCAAGGGTGTAGTTAACCCGGATTCTAAGAGAAGCGCTACAGTAAACAGTATCCTTCTATTTGATACTGGGCAACCCCAGGAGTAAACGATGAGTCAGCTATGGCGAAAACTGTGGAATAAATTGAGTTTACTTGTTTATAAACGAATTATTCCGATTTTAACCATTCTATTTTGCGTTGGCGTTGTGGGAGCTTTATTAAGCATGTCCCATCTTTCCTTTGAACTGGTCGAATCACAGGCACTCCAAAATGCTAAAGTTTATGCACAACTGATGAAGAAAGCCCGAACCCTTTATAGCTCAGAAATCGTGAATCGAGCCGAAATGGTGGATGGGATCAGCGTGACTCATAACTATTTGAATCAAGAGGGTGGGATTCCTCTACCTGCAACCTACTTACTAGAACTGAGTCGTGAAATTCGAGAAAAAAAAACTGACATGTCCGTTCGACTCTACAGCGATTATCCATTTCCTTGGCGACGTGACGAAGGGGGACCCAAAAATCAATTTGAATGGGACGCCATCAACTACTTGAAAACCAATCCTAAGCAATCTTTTTTCCGAGTTAAAATCCTTGATGGTGAGCCAACACTACTCTACGCCGAAGCTGATATAATGACCCAAAGCTGTGTCGCTTGTCACAATACATATCCTGGTACCCCTAAAACCGATTGGCAAGTGGGAGATGTACGTGGGGTATTAGAAATCACCCAATCTTTAGAGCAGTTTCAAACCCAAACTCGTACCGGATTACAGGAAACATTTTTGATGCTAGGGGGTTTATCGATTATTGGCATTTCTGGTTTGACCTTATCCATCCGCCGTTTACGCCAGCACTCTAGACAATTACAGCAACAAGTTAGAGAACAAACGATTGATTTAGTCCAAGCGAATGAAGAGATTTCGCGGCTAAACGAGCAACTACAATTAGAAAATCTGCGGATGAGCGCCCAACTGGATATTGCTCGCCAGATGCAGCAAATGATTCTACCTAAACCAGAGGAACTCACCGCAATTGAGAATTTAGATATTGCTGGCTTTATGAAACCAGCCGATGAAGTTGGCGGGGACTACTATGATGTCCTAAACTATGATGGAATTGTCACCATTGGCATTGGTGATGTCACCGGACATGGGTTGGAAAGCGGTATGGTCATGATCATGGTACAAACCGCCATTAGAACGTTGAAAGAAATGCGAGAAACTAATCCGATAAAATTTCTGGATGTTCTCAATCGCACGATTTACCGTAATGTTGAGCGGATGAACTCAGACAAAAATTTGACGCTAGCTATTGCTAACTACGCAGGCGGACGACTGAGTGTGAGTGGACAGCATGAAGAAATGATCGTTGTTCGCTCATCCGGTAAACTGGAACGGATTGATACGATAGATTTAGGATTTCCGATTGGTTTAGATGAAGAAATTTCTCAGTTTATCAATCAAATCTCTGTTCAGTTAAATTGGCAAGATGTCGCCGTGCTTTATACGGATGGCATTACGGAGTCGGAAGATATTAACGGCACGTTTTATGGACTAGAACGGCTGTGTCAGGTGATTCAATGGAATCGACATTTAAGCGCAACGGCTATTCAAGAGGCGGTAATTGCCGATGTCTTGCACTACATTGGTAATCAAAAAATCTATGATGATATTACGTTGCTCGTGATGAAACAGAAATAGATTTAGGAGGAATTAGATATGGCGGGGTTTATGGAACCTGTTGACGAAGTGGAAGGAGACTATTATGATATTCTTCATTACGATGATGGATGTTGTGACTATGGGGTAGCGGGACATGGATTAGAAAGTGGTGTGGTCATGCTGATGGCACAAACGGCAATTAAGTAGGTAGGGACAATTAAAGTGAACGGTAGGGATCGTCATACTCACTTCCCTTGAGAAGAAAGCTATACTGTTCGCGGTCACAAACTGAGCTTTAATCATGCAGAGCGTAACGGAGTTCAGCTCGCGCATCTGGTGAGATTCTAGGCTAACGCCGAGCTTCGTTCAGAATGACAACACGATAACCGTGCGAAGTATACGTTTTAGGTAAGGGTTTGAGGCGTGTTTACAAAGCTTAATCTAGTTAAGTTTATTTCCACCAACCTGCTTAGAACCCTTCGATAGTATAAGTATTCAACCGGACATAATAGTAGACATTGGGGACAGAATTTTGCTCTGCACAGATAAAATAATCGCCACTGATAATTTTCCACAAAAACGGTATAAAAGTGAGCAATTTTGTGAGATCCTAGAGATAGGTTACTCTGGTAAGGCTGCTGCCATTTAAGGATATGTGAGGTCTCAAGGAGATTAACTGATTAGCAAGTTATACAGATTATCTTTATTTATGAAACGAATCGATTACCTAGTTATCACTGCCTATTGTTTAGTCAAATATCATGCCGACTCTACCGCCAAAATTACTATAACCTTATTGGACGAGTTGTGAAAATAAATAATAACTTTTGATTGGACATAATGGCTATGCATAAGATATTTGGAGAATTTCAAGAAAATCTGTCTGATGAACAAGAGTTTTTAATTCTTGGCTTCTCACCGAGTTCCATTCCCATTCAGCAACGCTGGCGCAACAATGGTTTATCGGCTGATTTTGTCGCTGATTACTTGACTACCTTTTTCCCCGCTATTGACGAAGATCCAGACCCTGAGGGAAAGCGAGTTGAAATAAAAGGAGCGGTGAGTTATATCGCTAATGAATTACTGGAAAATGCGATGAAGTTTAATGACGATCATTCATCCTATCCGATTAAATTTGGATTACATATTTTAGATATAGCGACCGAAATTACTTTAGTTTTATTGGCAACTAATAGTGTTTCTAAACAATCCCTTAATAAGTTCCAATCCTTCATTCATGAATTACTCGAATCCGATCTGGATGAACTCTATATCCGTCAGTTGGAAAAAAGTGCTGAAGATGAAACCGGGGCAGCTTCTGGACTAGGGTTATTAACCATGAAAAATGATTATTTTGCCAAGTTAGGTTGGAAATTTGAAACGGTTCAAAAAGAACCCGAAGTGGTTACGGTGACAACGATGGTGCAACTTAAGGTATAGACTCAAAACCTTCAATAAGTATTATCGGCGATTTATAGTTTTAGGAGCTAAATTATTCATGGAAAACCAAAACGTTCAGGGTGAAAATTACCAAGTAATCGGTGATCCAGAAACAGCCACTGTATATTTTAAAGGGTCACTGCGACTGGGTGGAATGAAGGAGTACGAACCGATTATCAAAATCCTCGATGAGATGATTCAGCAAGACCCTTCCCTGATTACCTTAAACCTGCGAGAGCTAGAATTCCTCAATAGTTCAGGAATTAGCATGTTATCTAAATTTGTCTTGAATGTACGCAAAAAGAAGACGATCCAGATCGAAATTAAAGGCTCCGATAAAATTCCTTGGCAAGGAAAATCGTTAAAGAATTTACAGCGATTAATGCCAGGATTAAAGTTGGAGTTGGAATAATTATAGCCCCGATTTATAACAGGCGTTGGTGTTCTCGTAGGGGCGACCCGCCGCATCCAATTAACACCGCCCAACCCTTAATTTGATCGGGTCGCCCTCCGCCTGGTATGGGGAATTATCTAACACCGGGTACAAATGTAGGGGCGACCCGCCGCACACAATTAACACTACCCAACCCTTAATTTAATCGGGTCGCCCTCCGCCTGGTATCGGGAATTATCTAACACGGGGTACAAATGTAGGGGCGACCCGCCGCACACAATTAACACTACCCAACCCTTAATTTGATCGGGTCGCCCTCCGCCTGGTATGGGGAATTATCTAACACCGCATTTAGAAAAGGGCGAGTCGAGACAAGTTAATTCTCACACCGCCTACTATGTGCAGCGACTCGCCCCTACAACCGCGATAATCGCCCCTACAACCGCGATAATCCCAATAATCCCAATAATCCCAATAATCCCAATAATCCCAATAATCCCAATAATCCCAATAATCCCAATAATCCCAATAATCCCAATAATCCCAATAATCCCGACAATCATGACAAAGGTAACTAAACCCGCCCTTCTTGGACACCATTTTAAGGCTTAAAATCGTTGACCCAAACCAAACTGGACTCGGCTATCTCCTTGGTCATTAAATCCTAAATCGGCGCGAATGATACCCACAGGGGAATTGACGCGCAATCCCGCACCGTAACCAAACCCACTTCCCGGTTTACCCCGCACCACACCCGGTTCTCCCGGTACGGTTTCACTCGAACCCAAATCCGATGCAAAGTCAGCAAAAACAACCGCGCCCACTGGATTGAAGATGGGAATCCGATACTCCGCCGACGCTAACACATAACTGCGCCCTGTTCCGACATCTCCTGTACCGTAGCCTCGCACCGAATTTTGACCGCCGAGGTTAAAGGCGTTGTAGGGGGGTAAATCACCAATCGTGGTTCCTCCCTGAACGTTAAATGCCAAGACTTCTTGACTATTGCCATTAAAGACATCAACAGGAACATACTGGGAGTAGTTTGCCTCCAGCCGATTCATCAAAATACTACCATTACCAATCGGTACAGACTGTTCCGTACTCAGACGCACCAGAGAACCTTGGGTGGGATTGACAGGATTGTCTCGTTTATCCCGCGTCACTCCAGCAGAAACGGTAACTAAATCATCAATTCCGTTATCGCTGAAGGAGAGACGATTCCCGAATTCATCAACTGCATTAATTTTGCCCTCACTATCGCGGATACTGGTGCGGGTATAGTTGACGCCTACCGACGCATCCCATTCCTGATTCACGGGTTTGGATAAGCTTACACCACCGCCAAACTGTCCTTCACGGGGATCATCCCCATTCGCGAGATCAACATCATCATCGAATGTTTGGGATACAGTACGACGCCGAAACGTATTCACGTTATATCCGGGTTGTTCTGGATTACTAGCCCGATAGGGTCTACCATAGTTGCCATCAAACTGGAAATCACGACGGCTAAACTGTATATTCAATCCCAGTTTCTGGTTAACACCACCAAGATTAAAGTCGTTATAGCTGAGAGTGCCAAAAACACCACTGTCATTGCTATATCCTGCACCAGCATTGACGCCACGAGCTGATCGTTCGATCAGATTGTAAATAACATCGACGTTTCTCGCATCACCATTCAGGGAAATGTCTACCTGCTCAAATAATCCCAATTGGTAAAGCTGTTGCAAGTCTTGGCGAACAACCTCTACATTAAAGACTTGACCGGGTTGTAGGTTCAATTCGCGATCGATGAAATCCTCGCGAGTTCGTCCGTCTGTGGGTTCGCCTTCTTCGTCGAGGAAGCGGAAATTAATGTCACTGACGACGCCTTCGGCTACTTCAACCGTAATCACACCATCGGATGTCGATCGCACGTCTAAAACCTGTGCCAAGATATAGCCATTGTCTTCATACCATTGTTCTAACTGTTGTATCCCTTGACGTAGGCTAGCGGGACTAACGGGTTGACCCAATTGCGGATTAAAAATAGAATTAGCCACATCTGGGGTGAGAACCTGGTTACCGGATAGTTCGAGCGATCGCGCGATAACGGGTTCAACTTGATAAACTACCTCCCAGCCAGTGGAGTTAGCGGTTGGCGTGACACTGGCGTTAGCAAAGAACCCTGTATTTAAAATCGCTTGAATATCCTGATCCAATTGACTTTGACTGGTTTGACCCCCTGGACGAGTGCTAATCGTTTTTAATACAAGCTGCTGCAATTCTTCCGACACACCAACGACTTGCACGTCTGTGGCGAGAACAACTAAATCGTTAGACCGTTGAGATTGATTTAGGGTGGGAACAGATTGGGCAAATTCTGGGGTTGGCGTCGCTTCTGGAGAGGCGACGGTTCTAGGGGAAGGCGTGGCTGAGGTGGCTTCTGTGGGTACAACATAGTTTCTGGTTTCCGATGGTGGGTTAGTTGTCGGGGAATCGGGAGTCGCCATCGCTTGCTGAGTTAAATCGCTACCCACCAGCACAGCCAAAGTGGAAAAGGCAACAGCTCTATATAGCATAAAATTAGCCTCAATCGTCCGTTCGTTAGTGAAAATTGTCTTACGTTTGGTTAACCTGACCGAGGCTAAACCTGTGGAGTTCCAACCGATGTGCCACCTTTCTATCTGACACAATCTGTGTAGGGGCGGGTTTCACTATTATCGTTTTTTACCTCACCCAGATATGAATAAACCCGCCCCGACTAAGTTGAGAGAGGTTGATCAAACATGAAAATCTAACCTCTAAAATTATCTGACCTAAAAGCGATGTATCATATCAAATTCAGGTCAAACGTTATCGCAAAAGTATGCAACAGGTTGATTGGTTGATTGTCCTGCTCTACCTGATTGGTTCAATGGGCTTAGGACTTTATCTCTCACGCAAAGCATCAGGGAGTTTGGTCGATTTTTTCGTCTCCGGGCGATCGCTTCCTTGGTGGTTAGCGGGTACAAGTATGGCGGCGACGACGTTTTCTATTGATACACCCCTTTATATTGCCGGGGTTGTGGGTAATCGAGGAATTGCCGGAAACTGGGAATGGTGGAGTTTTGGCATCGCCCATTTGGTGATGATTTATATCTTTGCCCGATTGTGGCGACGTTCGGAAATTGTCACCGACGCGGAATTGACTGAACTGCGTTATGGCGGACGAACAGCCGCAATTTTACGGGGAACCAAAGCCTTTTTATTTGCCGTACCGATTAACTGTATTGCCATTGGCTACGCTATGCTTGCCATGATTAAAGTGGTGGATGCCTTAGAACTTTGGCAGAGTTTGGGGATTGAACCGGGGGAAAACCTGAAAATTTTGAGTGTGGTTGGTGTTAGCATTTTGGTTTTAATTTACTCAAGTTTTGCGGGGCTTTGGGGTGTAGTCACTACCGATTTTTTCCAGTTCTTTTTAGCGCTATTTGGGGCAATTGTTGTCGCGATCGCGGCTGTGAGTCATGTCGGTGGAATTCATGTCCTTGTGCCCAAAGTGCAGCAGATAACCGGACATGATATTTTATCCTTTTTTCCGATAACTGATAATTTCCGCTGGAGTGAAACCGCTGGAATTACCGCGAGTACCTTTTTTGCCTATATCTTTCTCCAGTGGTGGACATTTCGTCGTAGTGATGGCGGCGGGGAATTCGTGCAACGTCTAGCGGCGTCTAAGGATGAAGCGGAGGCAGAAAAAGCCGCGTGGTTATTTAATATTCTCCATTATGTAATCAGAACTTGGCCCTGGATACTCGTGGCGTTGGTGGCGATTGTCGTCTATCCCGATTTATCCGACCGAGAATTGGGGTATCCGAAACTGATGTTAGATTTCCTACCCCCGGTGATGTTGGGGTTAGTGGTTACGTCTCTACTGGCTGCGTTTATGAGTACGGTATCCACCTCGATTAACTGGGGCGCATCTTATTTAACCAATGATCTGTATCAGCGCTTTATCAGACCGAATGCTCAACAGTCAGAGTTGGTATTAGCGGGGCGGATTGCTTCAGTGGTGGTGACGGCATTAGGGGCGATAGCGGCGTTCTTTTCTCAGGATGTGGCAACCGTATTTCGGTTAGTGATTGCCATTGGCACTGGTCCTGGCTTAGTCTTAATCCTACGCTGGTTTTGGTGGCGAATTAACGCCATAGCTGAACTGACGGCAATGGTGGGTGGGTTTATTGTCGGGTTAACCACCAGTATCGTCCCGATTATCCAGATTGAGGAGTTTGGTTTGCGTCTATTGGTGACGACAGTTATTACCAGTGTGTTATGGATTACAGCCATGTTAGTGACGCCGCCAGAATCGGAGGCAACTCTAGATGAATTTTATCGTCGGGTGCGTCCAGCCGGTCCCGGTTGGCAACGTCAACAGGAAAGCACGGGATTACTACCGATTCAAAACCTGGGA
This sequence comes from Coleofasciculus sp. E2-BRE-01, assembly GCF_040221695.1. NCBI lineage: Bacteria > Bacillati > Cyanobacteriota > Cyanophyceae > Coleofasciculales > Coleofasciculaceae > Coleofasciculus > Coleofasciculus sp. E2-BRE-01. The sequence continues at coordinate 39,649 of NZ_JAVKEA010000208.1, forward strand.
CAGGATATTAAACGGGTATTTGCCGCCATTTTATTGTTGTTTGGTACTATGTTTGCGATCGGAGGATTTCTGCTGCTACAACCCCTGACGGGTTGGGTGTCCCTCGTCATCGCTGTGGGTGGGGCAATGTTGCTGCGTCAGCTTAATCGGAAAAAAGCTGTACCAATGCCCAGACCGGGATTAGATGATCAAGACGATGATTCCAAGTAGTTATAAGATAGATAACAATGGCGTTACAAATCTTTATCCTATTGGATACCTATGTCTATTTTCCGTCAGTATATTGCCCCTTTTTTGATCGTCTTAGTCTTTGTCGTCGCGTTACTTGCCGTTAGCGCTCGCATCTTTTTGCCCAATGATATGGCAGCGCCTGCACCTATTGAAGATGCAAATTCAGTGAGTATGAGGGGATTGGGGATGTTTTGAGTATTGAGTGTGTAGGGGCGGGTTTAGGGACTTTCGTCTCGCTGTTGATGATATAGCAACCGCCACAACGGTTAGGACACTAGGCATAGCTCAAGACAATACATGGCATTGATCTTAATGTCCTAATGACCCTGGCGACTGCTATAACTGTTGTTCAAAACCCGCTCGTGTTGAATTTTGAGTTTTAACCCTTCGCGTCGCACCGCTATCCGGGAAAATGTATCATTGCTCCCCCAGCTTCCAGACGCGCCATGGCACGTCTCTACATTGCTCCCCCACACCACTTATTCAGCAGCCCCTAACTCCCCCAGCTTCCCCTGCTCGCCATCGTTCCACCTTACCTTTTACCTGAAAAAGGGCGGGTTTAGTTCAGTTGAGGTTGTCTGCGAAACGTTATCGGTAAAACCCGCCCCTACAACCACACCCCTGCTCCCTTATTGCGATCAGATGCGTACATCATTAATACCGGGCTATCAGCTACGAGTTGGCTCTCGACTGGAAAAGGCAACCTTGTTGAAGTTTCTCCAACTGAGTTATCAAGAACTTTTCCCGCAACAGCAGGATTTTTCTCATTTAGACGAGACAATACGGCGGTATTTTTGTCAAGACACACCGTTATGGTGGGTAGACGTAGCCAATCCTGAAGGTGACGCCGCACCATCAAATCAACCTGTCGCTGGTTTATGGCTGGGAAATGCCGTTGATCAGGTAAGCGGCGATCGCCATGCCCATGTTTTTTTACTCTACGTGATGCCAGAGCATCGGCGTCAGGGTATTGGTTCGGCACTGATGTATCATGCTGAAAACTGGGCTAGAGTTCGGGGCGATCGCCAAATTGGGTTGCAAGTGTTTGAGTCAAATCCATCGGCTGTGCGCCTTTATGATAAGTTAGGGTTCCAAACCCAGTCCCTTTGGATGGTGAAACCGCTGTCTGGATAAGAGTTCTGAGTGTTGACGCTTCACTTTTTCCCAAGGCATACTTTTGAGTGCGAGAATGTTCAGATGGATAAGTTGACAAAGGAAAAATAACAAATAACAAAGGACATAGGACAAATAACCGCTGAATAAGATATTTTTTTAAATATGTATGATAATAACGAGCTAAGATTAATCGAGGCGGCAGGTGAGCTAGACAGCCCTCTGGATGAAATCGAGCCAATTGATGACCACGCAGAAGAGACTCAACCCGATCCAGAAGCAATGCTGGCTCTGCTAACCGCCCCAGAAACGCCCCAACGGATGCTGGCGGCGCGTGCTTTTTGTGAACTTCAAGATGAACGGGCAATTCCCCATCTGATTAATTTATTAAACGATGTCTGTCCGTTGGTACGGGTTAGTGCAGCTTATGCATTAGGACGCAATCCTGATCCAACAGCCGTAGATCCTTTAATAGAGCAACTGAACCGGGATTGGAATGGGTATGTGCGTAAAGGGGTTGTTTGGGCATTAGGCAATTGTCGCGATCGCAAAGCATTGCCCAGCTTGATTGATGCCTTATGTACAGATATCTCTGCCGTGCGTTTGTGGGCAGCAAGTTCCCTGGCACAGATGGCAAAGCTAGACTATGAGGATATCGTCGCCTGTGTTCCCCCATTAATTACTGCCTTAAAGCAGGACCCCATGGCAGCAGTACGCAGTAACTGTGCTTGGTCATTAGGACAGCTTTGTCGAGAACTACCCTCTAATGCTATCTATGCAGGTGCAGTTGACGGTTTAATTGAAGCCTTTGCCGAAGATGAAGATATGGGCGTGCAGGAAGATGCAAAAGCGGCTCTGTTGAGAGTGGGCGATCCCCGTGCCTTGCAGATGATTGAGGAAATTGAAATAGACGGATTGTTTTAGGGGATTTGTCATTGGTCATTGGTCATTGGTCATTTGTCATTTGTCATTCGTCATACTCGCTTCCCTTCAGAAGCAAGCTACGTCTTATTTTCTTTGTTGAAGGTGACTTGCACTCTAATCGGGGCGGGCGCGAGTGATATCAGGGTGACAACCTTCCCGTTAATGGTAAAACCCGCCCCTACACGCTCTCCCTCTGCTCCCTCTGCTTCCCCTGCTTCCCCTGCTCTCTATTCCCTATTGCCTATCAACAGCTTCTCTCTACAGACTGATGAACTTTTTGTGTTCTCTTACCAAAATAGAAAGGTGAATAAAAACGCAACAATAATCCGAGTCCTGCATTCTGACAGGTTGATCGGTTTTGAAGTATAGGGAGAAAAAATATGGCTGTAGCACAATCACAATTAAGACATGCAATTGGCGTCTTTCCTAGTCGTCAACAGGCAGAAAATGCGCTCATGGAACTCAGAGATAGAGGATTTGATCTGGATCGAGTTTCCGTGATTGCTAAAGACGCCAGCCTCAATGAGAAAATTGGCGGTACGGATCTCCATAAAAGCGGTGGCAACCAAGCAGGAGAAGGCGCAAAAGCGGGTGCTGCTGCTGGCGGTACTGTAGGCGGTTTCCTCGGTTTAATTGGTGGTCTAGGCGTATTAGCAATTCCTGGAGTCGGTGTAGCTACAGAATTAGGAGTTGTTTTAGCGAATACCCTCTTAGGAGGCGTTATTGGTGGCGCTGGTGGTGGTTTAGTTGGTGCTTTGATTGGTTGGGGAATCCCCGAAGATGCTGCTAAACATTATGATGAACGAGTTTCCGTTGGCGATTATGTGGTTATTGTAGAGGGTACAGAAACCGAGATCCTGAATATGCAACCCATTTTCCAAAATCGAGGCATTCAGGATTGGGCTATCTATAATGCACCTGGCGTCAACACCAATCCTCAAATGGGCAGCAGGGTGTAGGTCGAAGGATGGGCAATGTTCATCATCCAATAAGACTTAAGAAACGGTGGGGATAAGTCCTCACCGTTTGTTTTAATCTGAAGTTCCCTCATACAGATGTACTCTACCCAGGCTAAAGCCTTATATTGTAATGGTTTGAGCGCTCAAGCCTCTCAAAAAATGTACCCATGTAGGGCGGCTAAAAATCGCGGAAAGCCGCACGGTGAGGCAGTTTTGATTTTTTGGCTGGAGGAACTTCAGTTTAATGTAGGGGCGACCCGCCGCATCCAATTAACACCACCTAACCCTTAATTTGCTCGGGTCGCCCCCCGCCCAGTATCGGGAATTATCTAACACCGTGTACGTTGGCATAATTATAGGCAACCCATTCACTAAACCCTTATCATGGAAGCATTTCAGTTCATTGTGTTTCTTTGATCTACAACGGATGCGTAAAGCGGAGCTTGTCTAACGATTTTATGTCTCCACAGACGAATGAAGACTATCTTGCCTTACTCAGGCAAGGGGTGGAGGTATGGAATGCGTGGAAAGCTCACCACCCGGATATCCGACCCAATCTCAGCTTTGCTACGGGTAAGGGCGTTACCATCCAAGGGGCGAAACTCAGTGGCGTTGATTTGAGTCGGGCAAATCTAAGTCAGGCAGATTTGAGTAAAGCGGATCTGATTGGCGCAAACCTGAGTGAAGCATATTTGAGTGAGGCATATTTGAGTGAGGCGGATTTGATCGGTGCAAACCTCACGGCAGCTGATCTGAGAAATGCTGACTTAATTAGTGCCAATCTCATTGGTGCGAACCTGAATAACATCTATCTTAGTGGTGCTGATTTGACGAAAGCCAACCTCAGTGGTGCTGATTTAGTGGGGGCAAAACTGATTGGCGCTAAACTGAGTGGCACCAATCTGAGTGGGGCGAATCTGAGTGGGGCGAATCTGAGTGGTGCCCACCTTGTCGGTGCAAACCTGAGGGGGACGAATCTCAAGGGTGCTAATTGTAGTCAAGCCAATCTGCGGGGCGTCAATTTACAACGCTGCAAAGCCTTCAACACCGATTTTCACCAAGCTATATTCACCGCCGCCTGTCTGGAAGACTGGCACATCAATAGCGGGACAAATTTAGCCGAGGTGATTTGTGAGTATGTTTACTTACAAACAAATCAACACGAACGCTGTCCCCATCAGGGAACATTTGCCCCGGGAGAATTCACTAGGGTTTTTCAAGTTCCCTTAGAAACGGTCAATTTAACGTTCCGCAATGGTATTGATTGGCAAGCCTTCTTTGCCGCTTTCCAAGCCTGTCAAGCCCAGGATGGGAGTAACATCCTCACGATTCAATCCTTAGAAAATCGCCCTGATGGGGTATTAACCATCCGGATTGCCATTCCTATCGATGCCAATCGGTTGGAGGTTGAGCATTTCCTTAATCGTGAGTACGATGCCCAACTTGAGGTGATTGATAAAGACTATCGTTATCAGTTACAGGTGAAATATGAGCAAGTGGCTACCTATCGTCAGCAGAGTGCCAACTTAACCGAGATTCTGCAACGGTTGGCGGAGAAAACCGTGAATCCTGCTCAAACGATTAATGTAGAGGCAAGACGGTTAGTTGAACCCCTCACGCCTTACCCCTCTAATCAGGGTGAGTCTGTGGAAAATGGTCCCTCTGGAAATTCTGCGATCGCACCCGCTTATACTCTAGAACAAAAGCAACGACTGACCGATACCGCAACCAAAATTCAAAAGTTACTCCAACAGCTCGATCAAACCTATCCCACGAATACGCCTCTGGAAAAACAACGGGTAGTGATCGAGGTGCTAGAGAGGATTGAGCAGAATCCGATGCTGAAAGCTTCAGTCGTTGAAGGCTTAAAAGGCGTGCAGACTGAGGTATTAAAAGAATTGATTGATCATCCTTTAGTCAATGTACTGCTGGCAGCGTTAGAAGAGTATCAGAAAATACAGTAAGCGGTTATGCTCCGCAAACAGTGGCTCCTATCGACTTTTACAGAGACTGGCATTTATGATCAATGCAGGATCACAAGCTGGTTTAAACAATGCCGCGATCGCTCCAAGTTCACTCTCACTCCGTTTCCCGCGTTAAATCGTCCCTCTTGCGGAATGGTTTTCCCAGTCAGAAGCTTTTGGCTGAAGCCTTGAGTATTTCCCAATCCACCGTGAGCAACTTCCTCAACGGCAAACCCGTGGATTATATCAATTTCGTAGAACTTTGCGCTGCATTAGGGCAGGAATGGCGGGATATCGCTGATTTGGAGACTCCATCTCCCGCTTTGGAGGTACGGGAAATCAGAGCTAAAGTGCTGATGAGTGGATACCCGCCCCATTTTAATCTGACGCAAACAATACAACAGGCAATTTGTCAAGCGGGTCATGACGTTTTTTTGGCGCAGCAGAATAATGCCCTGGATAACTATTTAAAGCTCTCTGATTACCTGCTGCTGCTATTATCTCAAACCACCGCCGTTAGCGAAATGGTACTGGAACAGGTGCGGCTGGCTAAGACGTTACACCATATCACCCCCCAAAAACCTGCCATTTTGCCCATTTTAGTGGACGTTTGTCAGAATGGAAATGGTATCAGTACCCCCTTACCTTTTGATTTACTCGGCTATCTCCAAGGCACTCAACCCTGGCACTGGCGTTGTCATGATGATCCGACGATTCTCGCCTCAGAAGTTCTCCAAGTTCTCAGCCAAGGGCGCACCGCTTTGCCAACGGATCATCAATTGGCGATTTCTTGGAGTAAACTGACTCCCCAAACACAGAAAAATACATCGCTTCATGCGCCTCTCCCTGTCGCTGCACCGGAATTACCCGAAGGACAAGTCGATCTTGACTCTACCTTTTACATCAATCGCCCGCCCATTGAATCAGTTTGTTATGAAACCATAACTCGACCGGGTTCCTTAATCCGAATTAAAGCGCCGCGACAAATGGGAAAAACCTCGTTAATGGCGCGAATTCTGCGTCATGCTGAACAGCAGGGATCTCAAACTGTGGCATTAAGTTTACAACTGGCAAATCAGCGGATATTGGCAAATTCTAATACATTCTTAGAATGGTTTTGTGCCAGTGTCAGTTTAGCCTTGGGGCGACTTGATCCCGATCAACTGGCAAAATATGCCCAGTTAGCGGATATGATTGGCAGCAATCAAAGCTGTAAAGCCTATTTTGAACAGTATTTACTGCCTCATATTTCCACCTCATTGACATTAGGATTAGATGAGGTTGATCGCCTCTTTGCCTCTCCGGAAATTGCTGATGACTTTTTCGGGTTATTACGGGCATTGCATGAGGAAGCGAAACGGCGCGAGATTTGGCAGAAATTCCGGTTAGTGGTGGTACATTCTACGGAAGTATATGTTCCCTTGGATATGAATAAATCGCCCTTTAATGTAGGATTACCGATTGAATTGCCAGAGTTTAATCAGGAACAGGTGATGGAATTAGCCAGACGCCATGGATTAGAATGGTCGGTTGAAACGGTAGATTCTCTGGTTGCCTTAGTCGGTGGACATCCTTATTTGGTGAGACTGGCACTTTATCATATTGCTCGTCAGGATATGACATTAGAGGACATCCAGCAAACCGCGCCCACGGAAGCGGGAATTTATAGTGATCATTTGCGCCGCCATTTGTGGAATTTGCAAACCTATCCGGAATTATTGGACGCGATGAAAGCCATAGTAATGGCATCTAAGCCAGTCCGTTTACCCTCGCAACAGGCGTTTAAATTAAACAGTATGGGACTGGTAAAACTCTTTGGTAATGATTGCACACCTAGGTGTCAATTGTACCAGCACTATTTCCGCGATCGCTTGGCTTAAGCCTGGGAAAGAGGTGATAATATGTTCCGTTTTCAGTTGATAGCCGTGAAGCGTTTCTGATGAGTAAAGCGCCAAAACCTGCCCCCATCCTAGTTTGTAGTGAGGACTTTAGTCCTCTAGTCAGAGGCGCTAAAGCGCCGACTACGAACCGCCAGATATTTTGATTTTGGCTAAAGTGAGAATAGGTCTAAAATTCACCATTCAAGCACTTGACTTCTAATCATACTTATGATGCAGTACAGACGATTTGGACGCACTGAACTACAAATGCCAATATTCTCCTGCGGCGGGATGCGATATCAATTTAAGTGGAAAGATATGCCCGCCTGGTTAATTCCTAAAGATAATCAACGCAACTTAGAAGCAACAATTCGTCGCTCGATTGAAGTCGGTATTAATCATATTGAAACGGCGCGAGGTTACGGCACGTCAGAAATGCAGTTAGGCAAAATTTTGCCCAAATTTCCCCGTGATCAATTAATTGTCCAGACAAAAGTTAGTCCTAAACCCGATCCCAAAGAATTTCGACGTCAGTTTGAGCAATCGTTGAAATTCCTAAACCTTGACTATGTTGATTTGCTGGGAGTTCATGGGATAAACACACCTCAATTACTCCAGGATAGCATTCGTCCGGGGGGTTGTATAGATGTGGCGCGTCAGTTGCAAGCCCAAGGCAAAGTGCGGTTTATTGGCTTTTCTACCCACGGTGCTACCGACGTAATTATCAAAACTATTGAAACGGATCAGTTTGACTATGTAAATCTGCACTGGTACTATATCAATCAGTTTAATTGGTCAGCAATTGAAGCCGCAACTCGTCACAATATGGGCGTTTTTATTATTAGTCCGTCGGATAAAGGGGGAATGCTGTATAAACCGCCACAGCGATTAGTTGAACTGTGTAAACCCTTGAGTCCAATGGTATTTAATGATTTGTTTTGCCTGTCTCATCCCCAGGTGCATACCTTGAGTTTAGGTGCATCTCGCCCTAGTGATTTTGATGAACATTTGAAAGCCGTTGAATTATTGGATCAGGTTGATGAAATATTACCCCCAATTGTGGCACGATTAGAAGCCGCCGCGATCGCACGACTCGGAGAAGACTGGTTCAAAACCTGGCACATCGGTTTACCCAGCCACGAGGAAACCCCCGGCGGTGTGAATATCCCGGTGATTTTGTGGCTGAGAAATTTAGCGATCGCCTATGATATGGTTGAATATGCTAAAATGCGTTACAACCTCTTAACCAATGCGGGACACTGGTTTCCGGGTGCTAAAGCTAATCAAATCAGAAAAATCAACCTTCAGGCATGTTTACACAACAGTCCCCATGCTGATACAATTCCTAATTTACTGGAAGATGCGGATCAGCGCTTAGGGGGTACAACCGTTAAACGCTTATCCCAACAATAAACCGATAGCGATTCGACTTGAGTCGTAAATTTTTTGGTGAGTCAAAAAAACCTTAACTGGAAACAGACGATTCCATAACTCATTGAGAATTGCTACATCAGTTTGTTTCGCCCCTCATTCACGCTTAAGCTGTTCGGCATTTAAACCTTAATGTCAATAATGACGAAAGGATGGTAGTGCGAGCATCTTGCTCGCTACTAATACCCAATTTAAATGCATGACAGCTTAACTGTTATCCCTATAACCTGTTCTCAAACCACCTTTCTGGTAGCATTTAGGTAAAGAGCATCAGGTGGCAAATTGGAGGTGAAAAATGTGCAACAAAATATCTGTCAAGAATCAACCAGTCGTCAAGCCTTACAAACTGCCCTTATAGAAGATCGGTTTTGCTTATATTTTCAACCGATTTTCCCTCTCCTTCAGGGAGACGAGGGTCATGTTCACAAGGAAATTTTAATCCGAATGGTGGGACAAGATGGTAGAATTATCCCACCCAATTACTTTCTTCCCTGTGCTGAAGAATCAGGATTAATGCCATCCATTGATCGTTGGGTGCTGGAATCCTTTTTCAATGGTATTTACCACCCGAGTAAATGTATGGGCTGTTGGGCAAGGGATTATTATTGTGGGTGTATTATTGCGTTTAACCTGTCCGGTTCTAGCGTCAATGATGACAGCTTCCTCGACTTTCTGGAAAACGCCGTGATTAATCATCCGGTTCCTCCCAGTAGTTTAGTCTTCGAGATTACTGAAACGGTAGCCTTAATCAATATAGACAGAACCCGGCAATTTATCCAGCGTTTACAAAACCTGGGTTGTCAGTTTGCTTTGGATGATTTTGGGACAGGCATGTCCAGTTTAGCCTATCTTAAGCAATTACCGTTAGATTTTGTCAAAATTGATGGCATGTTTGTGCGAGATGTGGTGCAGAATCCTATCTCTGAAGCGATTGTCTCGGCGATTGTACAAATGGCTAAGGCGAAGCAAATTAAGACGATTGCCGAATACGTGGAAAATGTGGCAATTTTGGAACGATTGCAGGCGTTAGGTGTGGATTATGCCCAAGGGTTTTACTTAGGCAAACCTACCCCGATTCTTAAGCGAACACCTATGTTTTAGTTGGCTGGAGATAAGGCAGAGTGCAGAAGGGAAAGAGTAACACTATAGGGACAGGTTTAGCCATTGTAGGGGCGGGTTTAGCCACTCAAGCAAGCTTGTTACCAACAACTGAACAACAAAACTCGCCCTCATTCATAAGTCATAAAATAGAGGAACTTTTATTTTCCTGTTCTCTGTTCCCTGTTTCCTGTTCTTGACTTTCGCCCTGACGTTGACGCAGTAACTTATAACGATTGGATAACATCGTTTCTACAGGGGGCGGTAAAAACGTAAAGTGAATATAAAACGAATGATCATCACTGAGTTTATCTAACACTTTGGCATAGATATCCTCACTCACTGAGATTAATTTATCACCCATAAGTAAATTAATCTTTATATTCGTCAAAGGTTTAATAAATTGTTCTGATTTAATCTCGCCACCTTTGGCAGAAAGTTTGACTAAAGTTCCTCGAAAAAATATATCGCTGACATGCTTGCCTTCCAAAAACGTGTAGTGTAAAGGAATCGAATCGACCAAGGGCAGAAATTGCTCATCAGGTTTAGCTAAAAACAAGTAGTAAGGTTTGCCAATTCCCCCCACTTCATAAATGGGAATAGGTTCGGGTAATCCTTTAGGTTGAACCCGTATCTTGCTATCAATTCTCACCCAAGTTCCCGCAGCATTTAGAGTAGACTGAGAGATAAAAATTTGACTGTCTGTCGTATAGGATTCGATGCGATAGGCTAAATTAACTTGAGAACCTACTACTCCATATTTTGTCCGTTTCGATGACCCAATATTTCCGACCACAACATCCCCCGTATTAATCCCAATGCCCATAGTCAACGGAGGTAAACCCAGATGTTTCATTCGTTCATTAACCGATGTCATCGCCAACTGCATCGCCACCGCACAAGCGATCGCGCGTTGGGCGTCATCGTCACGAAGCGTCGGCGCACCAAACAAAACCAAAATTCCATCCCCAAGAAATTCATCAATTGTTCCTTGGTATTGAGTAATCACATCCGTCATCGTGCCAAAATAAAAGTTGAGAATATTCACCACTTCTTCTGGCGTTAAACGTTCAGTCAGGGCAGTAAACCCTCTTAAATCTGACGTTAAGATAGTGATCGTGCGCCGTTCCCCACCTAATTTAGCCCCTTCAGGATTTTCTAAGACATTCGCAACAACTTCATTGGTGAGATAACGTCCAAAGGTTTCGCGGATTTTACCCCCTTGATGGGCAAGATAACTGGTAATCGCCACCACTGAACCTGATAAAGCCAAAAGAGGCGGAACGACAGGAATCCACCACCCGATTAACAACGCCCCATAAGTACTACCTAACAGGACACTTACTGCCAGGATCAGTCTCAAAAATCGTTGTACAGAGACCCGTCGTTTTTTCCCCTGATAGCGTCCCTGCCAGGTTACAATAGCACCTACAGTAGACCAGAACAAAATCCACAGGCTTTCTTGCCGTTGAGACCAAGTTTGAATCAGGGGGCGTCCTTCTAAAGCTGCACTCAGGATTTGACTGGTAATATTAGCATGTAATTCTACCCCAGACATACGTTCGGGCAAAGCAAACCAACTGCTACTATAGGGTGTAAAAATCCAGTCTTGGAAACTCTCCCCGACAAAGCCGATCAGAATAATGCGATCGCGTCCCCAATCGGGAGGGATACGATCCTCTAGAAGATCATGCAATGAGATCGTTTCAAAGTGTTTCTTGCTCCCTCGATAATTTAATAAGATTTGGTAGCCACCAGCATCCGTGCGGACATAACCCCCATCATTTTTTTTGAAGCGAGAAAACGTGCTTTTTCCCAACTGCCAGGTATTGGGTTCGCCAGGTATTGGTTTGGGGCTAATTCCTTGAGCATCAAGATGGAGAAGTGCTAGATAAAATCCGAAACTGGGAATAACATCTCCATTGGCATCTTCAACTTGTAAGAGTGCCCGTCGGACTTTAGTATCGGCATCAAAGATGACATCATTAGCGCCCACTTGTCCTTTGGCTTTCAAGGCTGGGGGGGCGGCGACAGCATCCTGGCGCTTATCGCCAACCACTTTCTCAATCCCCACCAGATTGGGGGTTGTTTCAAAGACTTGGACTAATTCCTGATGACCCGGTTGTACGGGTAAATCCCGATAAACATCCAGACCAATGGCTTTAGGGTTATGGGTTTTGAGTTTAGCAATAGCTTGGGCATAAATCTGATCGGGAAGAATCGATCGAGAAAGTTGCCCAATTTTTTTCACATCCGCCTCATCAATCCCCACGATCCCAATTCGCTGATCCAAGGGTTCAGAGGGACGCCAACGCATATATTGGTCATAAGCTGTCCATTCCCAAGTTTGCAGCATCCCAGTCCACCGCAGGAGAATGATCAAACCCGTAATCGTTGGGGTCACTATCCAAACGCCGCGCCATTGCCAAAGCCACCGCTTACAGGATTTGTACATTTGACCCTTCACTTCGTTGGGCATGGTGCATGAGTGTGTAGGGGCGGGTTTCACTATTATCGTTTGTTGCCACTCTAATGTCACTAAACCCACCCCGACTAAGTTAGAGGGGTTTATTCAGTTCTCTCATCGCCTCAACATCTTGAGTCTCCTCAGCATCTTGAGTCTCAACCGAACAGGAGTGAACCCAACAGTTAATTGGAATATTATCCAACTCAACCGAGGTTAACAATTCTTGCATCTCATCTGCGATCGCGGAGTCATTAGGAAATTGCTGATAGAGTCGAGCTAAAATCATCAGCGTTTCTGCCCAAATCCTTTCTTGAGCATAGTTATATCCTTCCTCTTGGAGACGTTTTTTGATCCCTTCGGGTTCATAAACGAGTTGATCAAGAAGAGTGTTCAGTTCTTCGGGTGGGGCAATTCCCGTCTGCAGGGGTTGACGCTGAATCCACCCGCGAGCAAAATGATCCTGACTGCGATCATCGATATTACACACTAAGGCAAATGTCCAAAGATACCGTTTTTCCGTTGCCAGAGATATGTAATCAGGAAGCTTGAGTTCTACGATACCGGGTCTATGGGTTAGGGGTATCCTCGTATAATAAATTTCCTGGTTTTGCTCGTCCAAAAGTAGAAAATCGGCTGACTGGGCTGTCGTGGGAGGAACATACCAAAATAATTTAGGGTTGGGGGATATGGTGGTAATTAGATTATTCGTTGGCGTTAGCGCCGTTAATCTTCTATTCCCGGTAACACAAGGTATATTCGGTATACCTCTTTGTCCTCCCCCGCCAGTCCTCTCTGGGGCACCAATATCTTCTCCTTCAGGAAACTCTAAACTAATATCGAACGACTGTGCTTTGAGTCGAGGTGCGGCGAAAACCAACGCTAACCCGAACGTTAGCGTCATCCCACCGAGGTAGGTAAAATGCTTGAGACCACCCATGCTTTAATGTTCTCCTAATCTAATCCTGAAGTCTATTGCCACAGTTACTTTCAACATGATTCGCGGGAGTCCAGCGTTAGACTCGATCGGGTAGACAATGCTTACGTTGGAAGCTGACTCTTCCAAGTCCTCGGTTTAACGGAGTAAGCGAGGGTCATTGACTCCAATACATGACAGCTACCGCCACCGCCAGTTCCTGTCATCAGGTTTGACAGGTCAGCAAAAGCCTGTGATTCAATTGAGTTTTACCCACCCCGGGCAAGACTGTTTCAATGTACCTGCTTGTCTATATTTTATTTTGTGGCGGAAGTTTGAGGGAAATTAAAAAAGCCAGATTGACACCAGATTAGACCAAAGACGGAATGACTAACGACGAATCCCATGTTAGCTTGAACCTAGCTAGCCTATTGTGTGTTTTCCATGAAACTTGCGATCGCACAACTCAATCCCACGATTGGCGACTTAACCAGCAATGCCCAAAAAATCCTTGATGCGGCAAATCAAGCAGCGCGTCAGGGTGTCCGCCTCTTATTGACGCCAGAACTCTCCCTCTGTGGGTATCCGCCGCGAGATTTACTCTTAAATCCCAGTTTTATGGAGTCCATGGCAGACTGTCTGGACAACTTAGCCGAACAGTTACCCTCAACCCTAGCAGTTTTGGTGGGAACGGTGACAGCGAATCCTAAAGCGGAGAGTTCGGGAGGTAAACCTTTATTTAATAGTATTGCCCTGTTGGAGGGCGGTAAGGTGCAGCAGGTGTTTCACAAGCGCTTGTTGCCCACCTATGATGTCTTTGATGAGAACCGTTATTTTGAAGCTGGAGTCCAGAGTAATTCCTTTACCTTAGAGGCAGAGTCAGCTACCCCGATTAAAATTGGTGTGACGATTTGCGAGGATCTCTGGAACGATGAGGAGTTTTGGGGAAAGCGCACGTATCAGTTCAATCCGATTACCGATTTAAACCAGCAGAATGTTGATTTGATCGTGAATCTTTCCGCCTCGCCCTATAGTGTAGGCAAGCAACAACTGCGGGAAGCTATGTTGCAACACAGTGCCAAGCGTTACCAGCAACCGATTCTCTACGCTAATCAGGTGGGGGGGAATGACGACTTAATCTTTGATGGGAGTAGTGTAGGATTTAACCGCGCCGGGGAAATGGTTTGTCGCGCCCCAGCTTTTGAAACCGATGTTTTGCTGGTAGACTTTGATCCAGTCCAAGGAGATTTACTCAAGAGTGCGATCGCACCCGCCCCCGAAAGTACCAATGCTCAAATTTGGTCTGCTTTAGTTCTAGGAATCCAAGACTATGCCCGCAAATGTGGCTTTAAACGAGTGGTGATTGGGTTGAGTGGGGGAATTGATTCATCCCTGGTTGCTGCCCTTGCCACGGAAGCCTTGGGCAGGGACAATGTACTCGGTGTGCTTATGCCATCTCCCCATACTTCTGAACACTCGATTAATGATGCCCTAGCGTTAGCCAAAAACTTAGGGATTAAAACCCATACCTTGCCCATTGGCGAGTTGATGCAGGGGTATGACCAAACCTTAGACCCCCTATTTGCCGGAACTGAATTTGGCACCGCCGAGGAGAATATTCAAGCCCGGATTCGGGGAAACTTGTTAATGGCGATCGCGAATAAGTTTGACTATCTGCTGATCTCGACGGGGAATAAGTCAGAGATGGCAGTAGGATACTGTACTCTCTATGGGGACATGAACGGTGGATTAGCCGCGATCGCAGATGTTCCCAAAACCCGTGTCTATTCCCTCTGTCAATGGCTGAATTCCACTAAAGTGAAAAAACAGGAAAGCCAAGCCACCCCAGAACAATTACCAGAGCAATTATCGGATACTCAACCAGAAATTATTCCTGCGAATGTCTTAGCCAAACCGCCCAGTGCTGAACTCAAGCCGGATCAAACTGACCAAGACTCGTTACCGTCTTATGACATCTTGGATGATATCTTACAACGTCTGATTCATGACCATCAATCTGTCCAACAAATTATCGACGCCGGACATGATCCAGAAATTGTCCATAAAGTGATGCGAATGGTAGCGCGGGCAGAATTCAAGCGCCGCCAAGCACCACCAGGATTAAAAATTACGGATCGGGCGTTTGGCACGGGTTGGCGCATGCCCATCGCCAGCCGTTGGGTTGCTTTTAAAGAATCTACCTAAAGATCAACAAAAAACTTTACATCAAGATAGATGTATATTACCGAATCTATCATACACTGAATGGCATAGTAATCTTTTGGATAACGACCACGAACACTATGGATCTCAAAAAAACATCAACAGTTCTCGGATTAGCCGTTGGCAGTGCGTTAGCCCTGTCTGCCATGCCAGCCGAAGCAGCGACAGTCGAGTTTGGCAATAACGGCATCTTATTTGATGAGGATACCACAATCGATTTTGAATTCCTCCAGTCTCAAGGTAAGTTCCAGTCGGAGTTGTTCATTGTAGAAGCGGCTAATCCGACAGACCCAGTATTTACGTTGTTTACGGAGAACGAGCCGTTTGATGATACAAGTCCTGACTTTATTGGGACTTGTCCAACCAGTGTCACAGTGCCTGGTAGCTCTTCTTGCACAAACTGGTTCACCTTTGAAGCTAATGTCGAATATAGCTTGGCTCTCTTCTCTGGTGAGAATACCCCAGCCGGAACCAATGGATACGTTTATTCCACGGATGCTTTAAATAATCCGGCAGGGCAGCAGGCGTTTGTTTTCGATGGCGTCGTTCTGCCTCCATATACTGGTCCTGGAGACATTTCCGCCGATCCAGCGTTAGGGAAAGTGACGATTGGTTTTGATGACAAAGGCAATGCGAATGATGCAGATTACCAAGATTTTATCGTCACGGCTATGGTAACTGAATCTGTCCCTGAACCAGCCACATTAGCTGGACTAGGATTAGTGGCTGGCTCATTAACGCTGATCCGTCGTCGCCAAGCGAACAAGAAGTCTTAGTTAGATTTTCGCTGCGTTTGTCGTCCGTAGGGGTTTGGTTCCCAAACCCCTACTATTAAATTTTATTGAGGATTATGTACGTTTCATTCAAGAATCCATGAGAAAAAGGTGAAGATCAAAGGGAATACAGCGTCATCCCATTTCCAATTTCTCCTTTTCCCATGAAGATTCTGATAGTCGATGATGATCCAGCGACAGCTTCACCCTTAATTGAAGCCCTTACCCAGCATAACTATATCGTCGAAACGGGAACTAACGCTCAAGATGGACTGGAACTCGCTCAAACCTCTCACTATGACTTAGCTGTCTTGGACGTTACCCCCCAAAACCTAGATGGTATTCATCTGTGTCAAAAACTGCGCCATCAAGGTTCTCAAATGCCGATTCTCCTCGTCAGCGCCAAAGGAAGTAGCGCCGATCGCATTCGTGGATTAGAAGCAGGTGCGGATGATTATGTGATGAAACCCTATGATCTCTCCGAATTGATGGCGCGAATTCGGGCATTATTGCGGCGGCGTAACTCCACGGTATCAAAGGTGTTGACTTGGGAGCAGCTACGGCTAGAACCCGATACAGGAGAAGTAACCTATAAAGGCGAATCATTACACCTAACGCCCAAAGAATACGGATTGTTAGAACTATTCCTGCGTCATCCTCGACGTATTTTTAGCCGTAGTGCGATCCTCGATCACATTTGGTCGAGTGATGAATTTCCCGGTGAGGAAGCCGTAACCACCCAAATTAAAGGGTTGCGACAAAAGCTGAAAGCGGCTGGGATCAAAATTAATTTAATTGAGACGGTGTATGGATTAGGGTATCGCCTCAAAGATGCACCCCTTCAGGAACAAGAGAACAAACAAGTCACGGAAAAAGTAGCAGATGGCACGTCTGAAGCGAAACTCATGGCGGCGGTTGCCAAAATTTGGCAAACATTCAAAGAAAGCCTCCCGGAAAAAATAGACGTATTGAGGCAAGTGAGTGTAACTCTGGCGACAGGAAGCCTAAATCAACAACTCTGTGAGAACGCCAAAATGGAAGCCCACCGATTAGTGGGTTCATTAGGATCGTTTGGTTGTGCAGAGGGTTCTAAAATCGCCCGCGAAATTGAACAGCTTCTGCAGACTCCAACCCAAGCAACGCCGCAAGATGCCCATAAGCTAAAGGATTTAATCGACTCCTTGCAACAGGCGATCGCCACCAAATCCACCCTTGATCAGGTTACACCCCCTACCAGTGATCTGCCCTCGGCTTCTACTTCCCCAGCCCGACTATTAGTCATTGATGATGATCAGATCCTCAGCCAACATATCGAAATCGAAGCAAAAGCCTGGGGATTACAGGTAGATAGCGCCCCCCATCTCCAAGCCGCCAAACGAGCGATCGCGCTACATCCTCCCAATGTGATTTTGTTGGATCTCACCTTTGCTGACACCCAAGAAAACGGCTTTGAACTCTTAGAAGAACTTGCTGTTCAACACTCCAACATTCCCGTTTTAATCTTTTCCAGTCAAAATCATTTAAGCAGTCGAGTCAAAGCCGCCCGTCTCGGTGCTGCTACCTTTTTACAAAAACCTATGACTCCCCCAGAAATTTTGCAAGCGGTGACTCAAGCGATTAATCAGCAGAAATCGGGAGAATCTAACGTCTTAGTCGTGGATGATGACCCACAAATCCTCGCCCTGCTGCGCCATTTACTACAACCTTGGGGACTAAACATCACCACTTTGCAAGATCCCCAACGCTTCTGGGATGTCCTAGAAGCTGTATCTCCTGACTTACTAATTTTAGACGTAGAAATGCCGGAATATAGTGGAATTGAGTTATGTCAAGTTGTTCGTCATGATTTACGCTGGAGTAACTTGCCCGTGTTGTTTCTCTCCGCCCATACCGAAGTGCAAACAGTGCAGCAAGTTTTTACCGTTGGTGCAGATGATTACGTGAAAAAACCGATCGTCGAGGCTGAATTAATTGCCCGTGTTTTGAATCGGTTAGAACGTCGCTCTTCCCAGAACTAATAAAGGTCAGGTTTTTAAAGGGGCAGGGTGTGGGGTGTCGGGTGTCGGGTGTTGGGTGTTGGGTGTTGGGTGTTGGGTGTTGGGTGTTGGGTGTCGGGTGTCGGGTGTGGGGTGTCGGGTGTCGGGTGTGGGGTGTCGGGTGTGGGGTGTCGGGTGTTGGGAACAATTGAATTCCCTGTTCCCTATTCCCTAGCAAATGACGAATGACGAATGACAAATGACAAATGACGAATGACAAATGACAAATGACAAATGACAAATGACGAATGACAAATGACAAATGACAAATGACTAAGCCAAACGTTGTCCGATCGCTTTGAGAGCAAACTGCGGTAGCGCCATCATCCGTCGCCAGCGCCAAGGTTCTTGATAGAGTCGATACAGCCATTCCAAATGATTATTCCGTAACCAAACAGGCGCACGGGATTTTACCCCAGCCCAGATATCAAAGCTACCGCCAACGCCAATCCAAATCGCTTGAGGACACAAATGCCGATTTTGGGCAATCCACAACTCCTGACGGGGAACCCCTAAACCGACCAAAATTAATGGCGGTTGTTCTTTTGCCAACCTGACTTTGAGTTGCTCTTCTGCTTCTGGGGACAGATAGCCATCTTCAATTCCCGCGATCGCCAGTTTCGGATATTGATCTTGCCATATCTTCGCTGCTGTTTGGGCAATACCCGGTTGACCCCCATAGAAAAAAACTGGATAAGACTCACCCAATTCTCCCGCCTGTCGCAGTAATGATTCTGCCAACTCAATTCCCGGACAACGTTGCTGTCGGATACCGTGAAGGAGTAAGTAAAGGATGACACCCGCACCATCCGGGACAACTAATTCCGCTTGTCCGATTGAACTCGCCAAAGCTGGATTACACTCCGCCTGCATCACCATTTCTGCGTTCAATGTCACCACATGACACCCTAGGTTTTGCTGAAGGCGATTACCCAGCCAGCGATCATAATCTTGGAGTCGGTGAACAGGTAGTCCCATGACAGGGAAAGGCTTCGGGGTCTCACACATAATCAGATTGTTGCTTATCCTCCCTTCAAATTACCACTTAGCAGACTAGCTGATCCGGACGATGAACGCTAGCCTCGAATTGAGGTTGATCAAGCGGCTGCCAACAATGAGAAGAGACGCGATACTTCGCGCCTCTGAAATCTATCTCTACTGAAATTTGCTTACTAGATGACTCTTTTGACCCAGCGAGCTGGGTACAAGCCAAGCGGTGCGAAAGGGCGTTCCCACTACCCTTGAGTCCACTTGTCTGATACTTCCGTTATAAGAGAAAATCTGTAAAGATAGTAACAAGTTGAGCTGCTCCATTATAAAGATTACAACAAGATTGTCCTTGGTCATCGGTATGTCCTGCCTCATTCTCATACTCAATCGGGATTGACTACCCCTTTTATGAGTGGGACAAGGCAGATGGCAGATGGTTTCAGACAACACACAGACTTCAAAGGAGTAAAGCAAAATAATTAATCGCGTAATGTAAGGTTTGATCGACTTCCACCATCACCCATAACGGAACCTGGGGAACCTCAGTTTTCCAGTCCCAATTGTAAGTGCGAACCCACAAACTGGAGATATTGAAAAAATCAATAATAATATGAGTACCACCAATAATAATCAGGGATTCTAACTTGTTAGTTAACAGACAGAAGGGCAACGTGTAGACTAATCCATGCAAAACAGCCACTTGCCAATCCTTCTTCTTGCGTAATGCCAAAAAAGAATTTTGCAGTAAAAAGTCTCCCGTGCGATGAGCGATAAATTGCAAACCAAAATCAATCATGGTTTATGGCATTCTCCAAGACAGGCGGGTTAGTCGTCGTAGATGTTACTTTATGATTACAGTGGCGTTGCCGTGAAAACTACGGGAAAAATACTGAGATTTGCCGCCGTTCAACTCCAGCCTCCGGGTTTCTACTGAGGTGCAAGGCGATGACAAACTTGCCCACCCTAAAATTGACTTGATCACCGTTGTGTGTATAGATTCAGCAGTTTTCTGGATGCGATCGCGCTACGAATGTTAAATTAGGGCTGTTCTCGCTTATCCTTAAACCCAGACATGCTCAAACCTGAACTTCTCGCCCCAGCGAAGAATCTGGAACGGTTAAAAGTCGCCATTGCTTATGGTGCAGATGCAGTGTATCTAGGGGGACAAAACTATGGATTGCGGGCGCGTGCGGATAATTTTACGGATTCTGAGTTAGCCCACGGAGTCGAATATGCCCATCACCATGATGCCAAAATTTACGTCACGCTGAACGCTTTTCTGCACGATGCAGACATTCAGGGACTTCCTGACTATTGTCAGTTTTTGGAATCTATTGGCGTTGATGGAGTGATTGTCTCTGATTTAGGGGTTATCCGAGTTATTAAAACAAGTTCCACTCTACCGATTCACCTCTCGACTCAAGCCTCTTGTCTCAATTCCTACAGCGCCCGTTTGTGGAAAGAGATGGGAGTTAAGCGCTTAATTGTTGGTCGAGAACTCAGTATTACGGAAGCGGGTTTAATTGGAGAAGAATCCGGTATTGACGTGGAGATGTTTGCCCACGGTGCAATGTGTATGGCATATTCGGGTCATTGCACTATTTCTAATTTTACCGCAGGTCGCGACTCTAATCGGGGCGGATGTATTCAATCCTGTCGATTACCCTATCACTTACAAGATCAAGATAAGCAACCGGATGATTTAGTTAGCTTTATGTCGTCCAGAGATTTGTGGGGAATTTATCAAATTAGCGAGTTTTTCAACCATAAGATTTGCTCGTTAAAAGTAGAAGGGCGGATGAAATCATCGTTCTACGTCGCCCTCACCTGTAAGGTTTATCGCCAATTAATTGATGCTTATGCCGCTGGGAGATTAGATGAACAGCTACTCAGCAAAGCCTCAGCCGAACTGCAATCGATTCCCAACCGAGACTATTTTTCCGGTTCCTTAGACACACCAGCCGATAAAGATTCAGTCTTTGGACAGTTATCGGGAATTAATACAGGAACTCACGCTTATTTAGGCATGGTTATGGAGACAACACCTCAAGAAATTATTGTACGGCTAGTTGAACCGTTAGCCGTCGGTGATGAAATTGAAATTATCCCGTTTCAGGACAAACCGATACGCTGGAACGTTAATCAAATTTTTTCGATGACAGGTGAACCGTTAGAGTCGATGAGAAAAGACAGTATTGTGCGCTTACCTAAACCGGATGGCTTCGTGCGATCGCATAATATCACCAAATTAAATGTCGTTCGATTCACCCATTCCCCTGTAACCGTTGCTAGTTAACAATGTGGTAATTAATTTGGCAGGATTGCCATAGTGGTTACGAATGACGAATGACGAATGACGAATGACGAATGACGAATGACGAATGACGAATGACGAATGACGAATGACGAATAAAAATGCAATTTAATACCTTTGTCTCATCAATTGACGATTTAGAACGCTGTGTTAATGCGCCCCATTTACATGAAGTATTATTAGAACCAATAGGATTAGCGCGACAGGGACAATTATCAAAAGCGAAGGTACATGATTTAGCCAAAAAAGCGTGGGAAAGCCAACTACGCCCGGTACTCGTCTGGGATGTGTTAATGCCAGAACGAGTAATGAAAACCATTTGTGATCAGTTAAAAAATTGGCAACTCAATCTCTTTGGTGCAATTCGGGTGTGTGATCCAGGCGCAGCGTATTGGTTGAAAACCCATTTTCCTGAGATTCCCATCCAGTTAATTGTTGAGACAGGGAATCACAATCTGGAGGCGTTGCAGGGATGGTGCGAGATTTTTTCGGCTTCGTTGGAACGGTTAGTCTTATCAATTGAACTACCGGAAGAAAAACTAATTGAATATTGCCAAACCTTATCGGTTCCCTGTGAACTGCTGGGTGTGGGACCCATTCTCTTATTTTACTCGCCGCGATCGCTCTTAGTAAACCCGTTGCTGGAAAGCCAGAATACAGAAGGAACAGAGGACACTGATTCTCTATACCGATTTAACCCCGACTCCCCTCTCTACCTAGAAGCGACGGCGGCTTTTGCGGATAACCCTAATCGCCATTTCCCAACATTAGAAACTACACATGGCACATTTATGTTCTTAGACAAAGATCAGTTTATTCTGGATCGGTTAGATAGGTTACGTGAGGCGGGTTTACATACAGTCCGTTTGGACTTACGCCATCTGATTCAGGAGGACAATGTTGCTATTGATATTGATGAACTTTGTCGCCAGGTGTTAGAAAATCCGACCAAATTACGGGAAAACTGGTTCCGAGAAACACGCGCTCCTTTTTTCAAAGCGAACCGCACCACAGCATTATTTTCCCGGATGAAATCAAAACTATCTGAATACCGGAATGATGCCTGTTTAGCGGAAGTTTTAGCTGGCGAAAGTGGTAAATATGTGGTTTTTTACACCTGGCGTTCCTTCGAGACTTCACAGATTCAACGTATGGTTTTGCCCACGGGTGAAGAAATTTTTCCCCAAGACGTTATTTTTCGCACCATAAACGGCAAACCTGTTGATACCTTTGAACCGGAACAAATTTTAGTGACTGACTGGATTAAAAAAGCTGTTCCAGGTTCTCTTCTGTTGGGAAAAAAATCTTGATGATTCAGACATGTAGGGGCGGGTTTGACAGATAACAGTTTGCCACCAACTGATAACGTGACTAAACCCGCCCTTCTAGGGTGCGGTATCTTGATAAGGGCGCAAGCCTTGCGCCCCTACGTTCGGGTGTACCTCATCTGAGTCATATCTACTAAAAATATACTAATTTCTACTAAATTAGTAGGTTAGGGGTAAGCCGTTCATGATTAACCACAGAGAATGTCTAATCCTTACTTTCGCTTCAAGCAATTCACCGTCTTTCACGATCGCTGTGCGATGAAGGTGGGAACGGATGGTACACTGTTAGGGGCATGGACGGATATCACAGGTGTACAAAGCATTCTGGATATTGGTACAGGGACGGGTTTGGTGGCGCTGATGTTGGCACAGCGATCGCGTGCGTATATCGACGCCGTGGAAATTGACGCAGAGGCTGGCATTCAGGCGAGGGAGAATGTAGCGCGATCACCATGGCGCGATCGCATTCAGGTGTACCTGAGTTCTGTGCAAGAGTATGCCACGACTTGCTCAAAGCGGTATGATCTGATTGTGTCTAATCCTCCCTTTTTTGACAATGCCAGTAAAGCGTCACAAAAGGCGAGAACCGTAGCACGACATAGTGATTCTTTGAGGCAATTGGATCTATTACAAGTGGCGGAACAGCTTTTGGGTGAGAATGGCAGGCTAGCTGTAATTTATCCCACTGAGTCAGCCCAACTCTTCCAAGAAAAAGCCGAAGCCTTTGGTTTTTCTTGCCGCAGGAAACTCTCGGTTAAACCCACTTTAGCTAGTCCAACTAAACGGATTGTACTGGAACTGGGGAAACATCAGTTATCCTCTCAGGAAAAGGTTCTCGCGATAGAGGCAACCAGACGGGTTTATACTTCTGAATTTATTAGCTTGATTAAAGACTTTTACTTGAACTATTAATCAAACTGTTTATATTTATAAGAACGGGTTAATTGTTAGAACTCTAGGTATGAGTCGGGTACATGTCAACTGTGTAGTGTCGTGGCACACCTAAAATGGTAGATTAGAATTGTAGGGGCGCAAGGCTTGCGCCCAGTTTAAACGTCAAATCTATTCCACAATTTTAGCTGTGTCAGTCCAGTAGGTTGGGTTGAGGAACGAAACCCAACGTCATTGCTTCCAAATTTTGGATCGTGAAACTCTTTACCGAGAATCAGTCTAACTTTAGGCTGATGAGAATCCTGCCAATCATAACCAAACTAGAGATATGTGGAATAATCAAAATCCTCCAGAATTCGAGCATGACGGCTTTCCCCATCCCCAACGAGATGGGGCAGATGAGATATCTCCAGACACTGAACAGGAAAGCCTTGACCCTAATCTATCGCCAGAGCATATAAAAGCGACAAAAAAATCTTTGAAGCGCATCTATATTATTCTCCTGATTATGGGTTTACTTTTAGGAGGATTAGTATCTGTAGGGGTTGTCATCGCCCTGGATCGCATGGGATTGACAGACGCCCCAGCAGATGTGGAAGAGACAGAAATGCCCTATTAAGCCCAATGGCATGCTCCAGTCAGTATTTTTTGGTTGCCGAAACCCCTGATATACCGTAGGCTTGGTATTGCCCACCAACAGGAGTTACGCTAATTGGAGATGCCGCACACCCTGTCCAACCCAATATTGGTCAGGGAGGTTGTATGGCGGTGGAAGATGCCTTTGAATTAAGTGGCTATTGATTACCAACCGGAATGTCGGGAGATATCTAATGAATAGAATATTGTATTATCATCAACAATCCCACTTTTCTCGGAAAATCCGAATCCTGTTAGCGGAGAAAAATATAGAGTGCGAACTAAGAGAAATCAATTTGCTTGATAAGCCCCCAGAATTTATCAATCTTTCTCCTATTGGTAAAGTCCCTGTGTTTGTCGATGAAGATGGCACGGTGATTTGGGATTCTACATTAATTGCGGAGTATCTAGACGAAACCTATCCACAGCCGAAGTTTTACCCCAGTGAGCCTCGGACAGGGCTTGAGTGTCGTAAATGGGAAGAACTCGCGGATTATTTAGGTGATATTATCATCAATTTATGGATACTAAATTTGAAAAATAATTTCACCGATACTCGTTATCGGACAAGGTTAGAAACGTCAATTAATCGCCTTTTGCCAGCTTTTGATCAACAATTGGCTAAGTCTAACTACTTGTTGGGGGATGAAACCTGGACAGCCGCTGATGTAGCTGGCTTATGTTCCCTAGGCTACTACAGTTTGCGCCTGGATGAAGATTGGCAATTAAAATATAGTCACTTAAGAGATTGGTTCAATAAATTACACGAACGTGACTCGGTTCAGTCCACGGTTCCTCAAAAAAGTTAATGTCCGATCGGCTGTGTTGCTGTTTTGGGTAAGGATGGCTTTGAATAGTTGTGCGATCAGTTGTTCCGTTATTGGTGGGGAGGGCGGGTTTTGTTGTTCCGTTATTGGTGAGGAGGGCGGGTTTTGTTGTTCATTTATCGGTGACTAGCTGAATTGATTCCCTAAACCCGCCCCTACAATTGTCCCTAAACCCGCCCCTACAGTTGACTAATGAATTACGACCAACTCGATCCAGAACTTGATCATACAAAACTTTATCTGAGTCCTGAAAAAGATGAACTATTTGAAAAAGGAGTGTGGCCCAAGCCGTTTGTTTTTAACCAGGATGTAGTCAATGTCTTCGATAATATGATATCCCGTTCTGTCCCTCTGTATCAAGAGGTACTAACCTGTGCCGCTCATTGGGCGAGAGAATATTATCAACCGGGAACGCGGATTATTGATGTGGGCTGTTCTACGGGAACATTTTTGGAACTTTTGGGACGTTTCCTGAAGCAAAACGCTACCCTGGTTGGGATTGATAATTCTCAACCTATGCTAGAAAAAGCAGAGCATAAGTTAGTTCAGATTAAACAGATACATAAGATTGAATTTATCTGTGACAAGGCAGAAAACTGCTCCTTTGAGAATAGTAGCGTTGTCGTGATTAACTACACCCTACAATTTTTGCCGCTACAGGTGCGTCAACTCTTGCTGCGAAGTATCTACGAGGGATTGGTTCCAGGGGGTTTACTATTCGTCAGTGAAAAGGTCAAGTCACCCTATCCCCAATTTCAAGAGACAATCACTCGACACTACGAAGCCTTTAAAGCGCATAATGGTTATGCCCGTACTGAAATTGAACGTAAAAAGGAGGCGCTAGAGAATGTTTTAGTGCCGTTAACGGAAGCCCAACAGGTGGAAATGTTGTATTATAGTGGTTTCAATCAAGTCGATTCACTAATTAAATTGCATAACTTTATTTCCTGGGTAGCTCTTAAGTAAGAGGTGATTTATACGCATAAATCAATTATATTTGGATGGGAGGAGAGGAACCGATATGAGTTATCGAGAATTTACATGGTCAAAGGCGAAACAGGCTTTTGGGTTACAGACGATTGAGGGCGATCGCTTTTTTCCGGTTCTACCCGAAGTGCAGCCTAGTTCGCTCTTACAAGAAATCCTTAAGCGCAATATTCCCTGGGCGATTGCGGTTGGCAATGAAAAAGCCCGTTCTGAGGCGATTATTAATCCAATTCTGTTGGAAGTTCAGCAAATATTAGAGAAGAAAATTAGCGTTTTTTCAGGAGAAGAGTTCAATGTAGATACTGCAGCTAGACTCAATGGCACCTGTGACTTTTTAGTTAGCCAATCGCCAGAACAAATTGCGGTAGAAGCCCCGGTTTTGGTTGTTGTGGAAGCGAAAAAAGAAGACCTTAAGCGAGGGATGGGACAGTGTTTGGCAGAAATGGTGGCGGCACAACGCTTTAACCAGGCAAATCAACAAGTCATTTCTACGATTTATGGCAGTGTAAGTACAGGAACAGCTTGGCGGTTTCTCAAATTAGAGGATAGTATTGTTACGGTAGATTTGACGGATTACCCTGTTCCTCCGGTTGAACAGATACTCAGCATTTTAGTTTGGATAGCGAGTAACAACTCTGAAAAAGAAACGGATTAAGTATAGGGGCAGGTTTAGGGACTGTAGGGGCGGGTTTAGGGACTGTAGGGGCGGGTTTAGGGAATCAATTCAGCTAGTCACCAATAACGGAACAACAAAACCCGCCCTCCCCACCAATAACGGAACAACAAAACCCGCATTCCTCACCAATAACGGAACAACAAAACCTGCCTTCCTTACCAATACACTAACAACAAAACCTGCATTTTTTACCAATACATTAATAACAAAAATCGCCCTCCTTCATGTAAATTTTCTCTACATTTTAATAGAAGACACAAAGATTCTATGTACGTGGTGCTTTACCTAAATAAACAATGACAAATCATGATATCGGTTATATACCCCCTGATTATCTAGAATTCTACCCCGAAACGTTAGCACGAGAGGCAATTTTATCAGTACGTCAAGAGAGAGAATCTAAATTATTTACCCCTCAAGTGAGTCAGTACCGAGAAGCGGTGCAAGCGGTTCAGGACATCCACAGTGATTGGTATGACTTCTCTGATGCTGTGGTTAAAGTGGGTCATGCTGAGGAACTCACCGCCGCACAAAAACAGCGATTTTATCACTCACTGCAAGCCTTTTGCCCTTGGAAAAAAGGACCCTTTGAACTGTTTGGGATTACCATTGATGCCGAGTGGCGTTCTGACTGGAAATGGGCGCGAATTTTGCCCCATATCCAGTCTCTGAAAAATTGCCGGGTGGCGGATATTGGCTGTCACAATGGCTATTTTATGTTTCGCATGGCGGATCAGGAACCGGAATGTGTGATTGGGTTTGAACCAGTTCCTAAGCATTTCTGGAACTTCCAGCTTATCCAAACTATTGTTCAGCAACCGATGCTGACGTTTGAGTTATTGGGGGTTGAGCATATTGATTTTTATCCGAATTTCTTTGATACAATTTTTTGTCTAGGAATTCTTTACCATCATCGAGATCCGATTAATTTATTGAGTAAACTGCGACAAGCGCTAGCACCAAAAGGTGAAATTATTATTGATTGTCAGGGAATTCCTGGCGAACTCCCTGTTGCTTTGACTCCCCGCAAGCGCTATGCCCAAGCACGGGGAATTTGGTTTTTGCCCACTCAATCTTGTTTGGAGAATTGGCTAGTACGGGCTGGCTTTAGTCAGATTGACTGTTTCTTTGCTCAACCCTTGTCTGTGGAAGAACAGCGCCGCACCCCTTGGGCAACTATCGATAGTTTACGCGAATTCCTGAATCCGGATGATTTATCTGTAACGATAGAAGGGTATCCCGCACCCTGGCGCTATTATGTAATTGCTCATAAAATTTAAATCATATTTTAGGGGTTTTTATGAGCGTTAAACCTAACAATTTAGCACAACAACTGCGGAACCCATCTATCTCAGGTTGGCAACAGCAAATCAACGTCTAACAAAAAGATAGTTTTTGCTCCAGAATCTTGAGGAATTACTGCCACATGACGGGCAATATTCACCGTATCAGAACGACGATAAGATTCCGGTAAAAGCCGAATCGCTGAAAGGGGTACATCTATTAAAATAGGCGCGTCAGCGACAGGAATACCATAGAGTTCACCCGTTTTATTTTGCATCGTTACCAGATATCCTCCCCCATTGGCAGCTTCCGGTAAACTCTCTTTGAAAAAGCGCTGATATAAATCGATAACCGTAATTTCTTCTTCGCCAGAGTGGGTAACTCCCACCTGATTCATCCCACTCCCATGAACAGGGGCGCGATTCAAGATTTTGTAGACGGATTCAATGGGTAATGCTAGATGCAAGTTTCCCAGAGTAAAAAGAATTAATTTTAATATTTTTTTCGTTTCTTTTGTCGTTTTTTCGGCAAGTACGGATTGATTTTCTTTTGACTGAGTATTCAGGAGATTACTGTTCATGACAAAAATCCTTATTGAGACAACAAAAATTTACAGTTGGTGGAGAGGGCGCAGCTCGGTCAGTGGTGTTCTTACTTTTCAAGGGATCTGGAAAACCTCTCTCCAAACCTCTCTCCTACAAGGAGAGAGGCTTTGAATTCTCCCCCATGGAACAAAAAGCGAAGCATCCTTTGGTCTCCCCCTTTTTAAGGGGGACGGAAGGGGGATCTAAAAGGGGGACGGGAGGGGACAGATCTTGCAGAGTTTTAAGCTTAAGATGACACAAATGCACGTCGTCACCTAATGACAAAGGACTAATGACAAAGGACTAATGACAAAGGACTAATGACTAATGACTAATGACTAATGACTAATGACTAATGACTAATGACTAACAAGACTATTTTCGCGGATGATGTCATTCAGAGATCCCACAAACTCTTGTTCCAAATAAGGCTTAGTAAAGTACCCACTCGCCCCCAACTGCATCGCTAACCAGCGATGTTTTTGACTGCTGCGAGAGGTTAACATGGCAACAGGAACGCTGGATAATTGTGGATCTTGACGCCGTTGACTGAGAAACTCAAACCCATTCATATTCGGCATCTCAATATCACAAACCACTAACTGCACCGATGCACTTTGCTGCAACTGCTCGATCGCCTCTCGCCCATCCCGCGCTTGTAATACCCGAAAACCCGCCCGTTCCAGGGTTAACGCTAGGGTTTGTCGCAACGCCACCGCATCATCGACAATCAAGATTGTCGGTACTTGCACCGTTCGGCTGAGAGTAGTTGTATCCCCTGAACCCATCGCCGTTTCCTCGGAAGGCGCTTTCGGTACAGGCGTCGCCATTGGCGTCGTTGCTCCATGGGCAAATTCCAACAGCGCAATCCCGTCAATTACTGGAATCACACTCCCATCCCCCAAAATCGTACAACCGTAGGTATAACTAGGGGGAGAAATCGCCGTCCCAAAGGGTTTAATCACCAATTCTTGTTCTGTAACCAGACGCTCTACTTCCACAGCAAATACCTGCTGATCCTGACGCAGCACCAACAGGGGTAATTGCCATGTCTCTGGTGCAGACACGGAACTTAAGGCTTGACTGGTAAGGCTTTCGGGTAAGGGGCGCTGATAGTCCAACAGTTCCCCTAATCGATACGTCGGTACTAATTGTCCCCGCCAATGGAGAAACCGTTGCGCCCCGGATTTTTTCACTTGGTTGGCTTTGGGAATAATAATTTCTTCGATACTGTCCGAGGGTAACGCTAAGACGGTTGTCCCGATAAAACAGACCAATAATTTAGCGATGGTGAGGGTTAAGGGGAGACGCAGCGTAAACGTCGTCCCGCCTCCTGGCGTGGAAGTTACAGAAATTTTACCTTTTAGCGATCGCAACTGAGTCCGCACTACATCTAACCCCACCCCTCGTCCCGATAATTGACTCACTTGTTGGGCGGTGGAAAATCCTGGCTCAAAAATAAATCCCCACAAATGCGCCTCTGAGATTGTCGCCAATTGGTCACGGGATACTAATCCCAACTCAACCGCCCGACGCCCAATTCGCTCGGCATTTAAGCCTTGACCATCATCCCGAACTTCGATAATGGTTTGACTTCCCTTGTGATACGCCCGAATCTCCATTTGTCCCGATTCCGGTTTCCCCCGTTGATGCCGGATATCAGCAGACTCAATTCCATGGTCAAAGGCATTTCGCAGTAAATGCAGCAACGGATCATAGAGCTTTTCTAACACCGCTTTATCAACCAAAACCCCTGTTCCGGTTAATTTCAAATTCACCCGTTTGTGATACGTGTTAGACAGTTCTCGTAATACCCGGGGAAACCGATTCAAGACTTCCCCAATCGGTAACATTCGCGCCCACATCAACTCATCCCGCAAGTGGTTGAGCATTTGACGCTGCTGTTCTGTGGTTTGATCGGATTTCTTGGCAAATAGGGCGATATCATCAACGGCTTCTTCAAGCTGCACCATCTCTTCCAGAATCCCTTGGATTTGGGAATAGAGAGCGCCGTAGCTATCCATTTCCAAGGAGTCAAAATCCGCTAATGTCTTCATCGTCACATCCGTGGAGCGATCCGAGTTCTGAAATCCCAGCGATCGCCCATTACCGCCTGGGGAAATCGGACGAGCCATTGCTTCCACACCCGCCATCGTCCCATAGCTGTACCGTTCCGGCGCAACTAGCATCTTATCCGATAAACTTTGCAATTTATTCACAATCTGCCCAAATCGCCCAAATCGATCCAGCAAGGCTCGCACAGAACCCTGTAATTGCTGATTCTGGAGGGATAACCCATTGCGGTTAATCGCTAATTCCCCAACCAAGTTATTCATTCGTTCGAGTCGATCTAAATCTACCCGCACGGATAGAGTCGGCGTGGGGGCGGGTGAACGGGGAGGAGTCGATGTAACGAGATTGTTGCTCGTCAGCTGATTGGATGAAGACGCGGTGAGATTACGCTGATCCGATTGATTAGACACCAACGAATTCCCCTGAAACAGGGTTAATTGCGACGCCTCTTCCAGAGAGGGAAGTTGATCAAAAACTTGCTCAATCGATTGAATCGCAACATCCAGGTTAATCGGTTCAGTCGGAACTAATGCAGAGGGTTCAGGTACGACATCCGCTTCGACTTCGGTGACGGTTTCGGGAGTAGCTTGGAGGTGATCCTCTATCTGGGCGAAGATAGAGGTTTCCTGGTTAACCTCTTGTGTCTCTAAAATCTCCTCACCTTCAGACGTACCAAAAATATCGTCTAACGAAGGAATGGATGAGGGTGATTCTGCTGTGGCTGGCAGATCATACGATTCAGTCTCTTGAGAAAACAAATCGGCGAGTAAAGGAAGCGTTTCTGGTGATGCCGCGATCGCATCTTCCTCGGCAAAGGCTTCAATCGCTTGTCCTGCGGACTCTTCCATGTCCACCGAAACCTCGGTTAATGGCAATCCCAGTCCCCAATCACTCGCTTCCCACTCACCCGAAACCGTTGCCGTGGCGGGAGATTCAGCCAGGGCAATTAAAGCCTCAGAAGGACTTCCCCCAGTTGTTGGTTCACCAGAGAGAACCGCTTGACGGCTAACTTCAAAATCAGCCAGTGCCAATTTGGTAATCTCTACAACCCTTTCGGGGTGAACCTCCAGCGCCTGTTGAGCCGTTTGTGCGATCGCGCCAAATCCGGGCAAATTTAAGAACTCAGCAAATCCGGCAAACACTTCAATTTGGGCGCGTAATTCTCCAGCTACTTCATAGTCTTGAGGCTTCGCCACCACGGTAGCAAGACGTTCCAAACCTTCAGCGACATCGACTTCAAAAATAGACACCGCCATATTGATCCCCAATTCAGCGGAACTGGGCATATAACTATCCGCCTGATTCAGAGCATCTCCCAATCGTGCCTCAATTTGGTCAAAAATGGGAGTCCCCGTGGAGATAGCCGCATCTGCGTCAAAGGAACCGGTGGTAATTTGCGATTTCAGCGGCAAACTCAGACAGTCATAAGCTTGCAGCAGTTTATTTTCTAGCTCAATATCAATATCTACAGTATCACTATAAAGTGCCTTAAAGATATTTTCCAAGCGGTGAGCTAAAGTCGCGATCGCCTCTAATTCAACACTGGCTGCGCCCCCTTTTAACGAGTGAGCCGCTCGCATTAATTCGTGAACTTTGGCAGTGCTGCGCTCATCTCTTATATTTAACAACCCTGTTTCCAGAATTTGTAAAAGTTCCGGCGCTTCGGCAATAAAAAACTGATAGGCTTGGTCACGAATATCGGGATTAATTGCCATATTTTCGTCCTTAATTATTGAAATTGCTTCTAGTTTGTAGTAAGCGCTTTAGCGCTTATAGCACTAAAGTGCCTACTACGAACCGAATAACTAATTCAACTTAAACTGACCCACCTCTGCTTGTAACGCTTGCGCCACTTGTCGGAGTTGTTCAAATGAGTACGATACGTCACTCGCTCCTGTGGATGTTTGAGCCGCAATATTTGCCACTTTTGTCATGGTTTCCGTCACCGATTCAGAGGCTCGTGTCTGAATTAATGTGGCTTCGGTAATCGCTTCAACCAGGTCACTAATCTTGTTGGATACAGAGGTAATCTTGTTCAGAGAAGCACGAGTTTCATCCACGAGTTTTGTACCCATAACCACCTGTTCTGTCCCGGCTTCCATTGCCGTTACCACCTCGTTGGTTTCGGCTTGAATTGCCGCCACCAGCTTTTCAATTTCGCTAGTCGCATCAGCAGACTGTTGAGCCAGCGATCGCACTTCGTCGGCAACCACCGCGAACCCTCGTCCTTCTTCCCCGGCGCGGGCTGCCTCAATGGAGGCGTTGAGCGCCAGCAAGTTGGTTTGGGCGGCAAAGGTGCTAATCAGGTTAACAACCGTGGAAATCTTTTGTGACGATTCACCCAAGTGTTTGACTTTTTTCGCCGTTTCTGCTACCGTTTCGCGGATGGCGAGAATCCCGTCTACAGTACGGTTCATCGCCTGGTCTCCTTCTTGTACCATCTCACCCGCTTCTTGCACCGCCGTTAACGCTTGTTCCGCGTTTGCGGCAACCATTCGCACCGACTGAGCCATTTCCTGGGCGCGGTCAAGGGCGACGGAAATTTCTTCGGCTTGGTGCAGCGCTTCTTCGGCTAGGGATTGTACCGCCACTTCATTACTGCTCGTGGTATCCGCCACTTGACTCGCCGCTGCTTGCACCTGGGTAACAATTTTCCGCAGGTTAGCAACCGTGGCATTATAAGAGTCTGCTACTGTACCGATTTCATCTTCGGTGACTCGTGCGCGAATGGTTAGGTCACCTTTACTAATCGGGTCTACCTCCTTCAGCAGTTCTAAGGCTCGCTGTTGCAACCCTTCTTTCAGTAGCCGCTGTTCTTCCGCCAGGTTTCGGGTTTGGTCAAGTAGAGTGAGTCGGTCAAGGGATAGTCGCATCTGATCGGCTAAGCGTTGGAGAAAATCAATGTCCCCAGGTTGCCATTCGTGGGGTTTCTGGCAGTAATGAACACTGAGTAAGGCAAAGGGTTGACCTTGCGATATCAGTAAAACATCCAGGGTAGACTTAACTTCCAGATTCTCCATAAACTTCACCTGTTCAGGCGCTAACCCGGCGGTGGCAACATTGGTGATTGCCACAATCCCGTCATCACTGTGAGTCGCTAGCTGTTTGGGTGACAAGGGGGGATGTTTGATATTGCTATTGAACGCATGAAACTGACCCGCCGTCACCGACTCAGCCGCCACCTCACCACCGCCATCAGTGTTCAGCCGATAGACAATCACCCGATCCGCCTGATAGATTTTGCGAGCATTGATCACGGCAATGTCGAAAATATCTTGAATCGCTTGGGCGTCAAAGGAACGGACACTGGTAATTTCTGCCAACAAGTTTGCCTTTTCTGCTGCCAAGGTTTGTTCCTGCACCAAGGTTCCAAGCTGTTTAGCCATGTCGTTGATGTTTTCTCCCAAGACAGCCATTTCGTCTTCCCCAGCCACGTTTAAACGGGTATCCAAGTCTCCCTGACCAATTTTGGTCACCGCGTCGGCTGCACTCACAATCGGGCGTGTGGCACGGTTGGCAATGGCGGCGGCGATTGCAGATACAAGTAAAGCGGTGAGCGCTGTACCACTGGCTAGGGCGAGAAGTAACTGGCGCTGCGGTTCAAACGCAATCTTGGTGGGTGTGGCAACCATCGCTGTCCAGGGTAGATCTTGCACCCCTTCCAGGGTTAGTTCGGGAGCGTAGGCTAACAAGTCTTGACTGTTTTGAACCGTATCCGTTGTCACTGTACTTCCTGACTTGCCTGCGGTTTTCAGTTGCTCAAACTCAACAAACACTTCTGAGGCGCTCTTACCCTGCATATCTGGCTGGTTCGATACGAAAATTTCAGCACCGCCCTCAGACAAGTCAAGTAAATAGTATTCGTCACCGCCAAACCCGAAGTTGGCAATCAGCTCATCGAGAGCTTCTACAGGCATACGAGATCGGATGACGCCAATGGTTTTACCCGTGGCATCTTTCACGGGTGCAGCCGTGTGAACCGCAAATTCGCCACTGGATTCAGAGATCGTGGGGTTATTGATATAGGGTCCATCCAATTTGAGAGCAGCTTGGAAGTATTCGCGATCGCTGTGGTTTTCTAAAGGATCTCCCTTCGATTGCACAATCACATTACCCTGAAGATCAAACACAGCAATGCTGTCATAGATTTTGTAGAAATCGATGTAGTTGTTGAGAGTGGCTTGTTTTTGAGCCAGGGTTGTTGATTCAACCAGCTCCGGATCAGTGAGAACTTGCAGACTCGCCAGAATCTGAATATCCCCGTACCGTTCCCGCATGAAACGCATCACCTTATCTTCAATACCTTCAGCACGGGCGATTTTCGCGTTAGCAATTTCTCGAATAATCGCTCGGTCAGCAAAATAGTAGGCGGTGATTCCTGTTACCAGTACGGGAAGCGTACCAATAATGATTGCCAATGCTGTGGCTTTATTTCGCAGATTCAGCCGTTGCCACCAAGAGGTTGATGACTGTGGTTTGGGAATGGTTTGAGTCTTTGCCTTGTATCCTCCCCCATCAGGTTCTAGTCGTTTGAGAGCGTTTGAGGTTTGAGTAGAAAGGCTGTGATCAGAAAGGGGATAATCCTTGAGTGCTGAACCATTATCATTCGGTGTCAGTTTGGAAGTAGCACCGTTATTATTTGTGGAGTTTGTATTGGATGATGTTTGAGTCATGATATGAACCTCATCGTTGAACATCAATAGGGTACGAGAGATACTACTCAACTCATCCGCAAGCCAAAAGAAAGCCTTGCGTTGGGTTAAGCAATACCGAATAGTGCTATGAAATTAAGCGGAATTTTTGGGGTTATATTTGTCAGCCGTCGTTAATTGGCTGATTTTGAGAAATGTTTGATAGACGCAACTCTTGGCTGAAAGGATCTGGCTAACTTGACACCTCGCCAGTTTGACAAATGGCAAATGACAAATGACAAAATTTACTGAATTTTGGGCATGGCTTCGGTAATAGCTGTGCCATCGAGAACGGCTAACATCTCACCACTGGATTTCACCCAATATCCCCGCAAAAATGGTGCAAGTTCGGGAGTAACTGGAGCAGAAGGTGGGGATTGAATCCCATCAGGGTTGCACCACTCCATATCTTCGACACGGTTAACCACAAGTCCCAGCATCTGGCTTTTGACTTGGGTAGAGATTTGTGACAGGGAACGAGTATGTAACACAATTGCTGTGTAATTTGAAGCACCGGTTATCTGCTGATACCACGGCGTGAGTCCCACGAGATGTCCGATATCCACCATCCAGAGAATCTCACCCCGCCAGTTATACACACCCATCACCCAAGCGGGTGTATGAGGGATGGGTACAATTTGACCAATCGGAATATGTAACACCTCCGTCAACTGTCTAACTGACAACAAAGCCGTTGTATCGGGTAGCAGATGAAACCGCAAAAACTGTTCTGTGTTGCTAACTACAGACGCAGGCGATCGCGGCTGGATCGGCATGGACGATGATAAGCGGTTTTGAGTTGATAAAGTGTCAGACATCGTA
This sequence comes from Coleofasciculus sp. E2-BRE-01, assembly GCF_040221695.1. Classification (NCBI taxonomy): domain Bacteria; kingdom Bacillati; phylum Cyanobacteriota; class Cyanophyceae; order Coleofasciculales; family Coleofasciculaceae; genus Coleofasciculus; species Coleofasciculus sp. E2-BRE-01. Next base: position 75,764 of record NZ_JAVKEA010000208.1, read on the forward strand.
AGGAAGTATGTAGTAGGCACTTTAGTGCCATTAGTATCAACTTAAAGTAAAGAACTCTTAGAGCGGGGGTGTAGGGGCGGGTTTTACAGATAACATTTTGCACCAAACTGATAACTTGAATAAACCCGCCCTTCAAAAGAGCTTATTCGCACTAAAGTGCTGACTACGAACCGTTTTAATTAGGGGCGAATGAGGTGTTTAACTGTTCGGACAAGCTCATTTTGATCCACGGGTTTAGCCAGATAAGCATCTGCTCCCTGTTTCATGCCCCAAAATTTATCCATTTCGCCTCCTTTTGTCGAACAAATAACGACAGGAATATTGCTAGTTTCAGCCGCTGTTTTTAATTCACGGCAGACTTCAAAACCACTGCGACCCGGTAGCACGATGTCTAAAATAATCACATCCGGTTTTTGCGTGCTAATTTTAGTCAAAGCCTCTTCGCCACTATGGGCAACCAAGACATTGATACCACCTTGCTGTAAGCAACTGGTAATAATTTGCATATCCGTTGAGGAATCTTCAACAACTAGAGCTGTTCCCATGGTAATTACCTACCTAATGAATACAAACGAAATTGGTCAATGATAGTTATTGTTGACTTCATTTTTACTCATCCTATAAATAAGGATGAACGATGAAAAATCAATAAACACCCTGTTTTATATGTTTATGGAGTACCGTGAGCAAATTCCTGGAATTTAAAGGTTTGCTCAAGAAATCTGAGGCTCCAACAAATTTGGCGTGAAGTCGATCCGCTGCCCCATCTTTTCCGGTTAAAAAGACAATCGGCGTGTTTTGAAAACAGGACAGTTTGCGTAATTGAGTGCAAAGCTCATATCCGTTGACATTTGGCATCACCAAGTCTAAAAAGATTAGATCAGGTTTGCGTACCAAAAGGGTGGGAATGGCTCGCAAGGCATTTTCTACACCAATAAATCGGTAACCTGCCGCCCCGATTACTTTTTCCATGGTGTGAATCACCCAACGACTGTCATCTACACAAGCAACCAGGGATTTAGTTGAGGTTGCGTTTGCGCTTGTGAGCGGTGTTTTCGGCACATTCGCTTTTCCAGAAGTGGGAGTAATACCCGTGGGATAAGCTTTAACCTTCTCTTTCCCTGGCTCTAAGACGCGCCGTGGCAAGACTTGCCGTGGCGAGACTTGCCGTGGCTCGTCTCTACTTTTTTCTCTGCTTTCCTGCTTGTCAGCACCAACATTTTCTCTATTCCTCACCGTATTGGGAGTGGGTGCTGGTAAATCGGGAATATTAGTCAGTTTTACCCAGCCTGATTTCAGGTAAGGCATTAACGCTTGAGCAATGTCCACAACCTGCCGACGCTGTTTTACGGCTAAGTCACGCAATGTATGGTGTCCGTCGAGTACGTTAGTTAACGTTTGGTAAACTTCGGCGGAACGGTTGTTTCGTAACTGTTCCGGTTGTTTAATAACCGGAGCTTGATTGGGAGAATAATCCGCAAGCTGGGCATTGTGCCAAGTTTGCCACAAAGATTGGACTTGTGCGATCGCCTGATTAATTTCAATCAAAACCAGTTTCGTGGGTAACGAATAATTATGCTGGATTTGATGGGTTACTTGCTTGGCTTGCGCGATATCGAATACAATCTCAGTCAGCACCGCACGAATCATATTGGCGGCTTGTTCGGGAGTGATTCGTCGCTGCTTGACCCAGAGACACAATAGCTGATAGTCCCAGCATTTTTTCACATTGATACTGGCAAGATCACGCCCAATTGTGTCAGGATGAGTCAAAACTTGAGGGCAGTGAATGGCTAAATTCCGTTGCCACCGTCTCACCGGATGCACTCCTCCTGTGGCATAAAGGATACCGCCTAGGTGTAAAAAAAAGATCCATTGGTGTCCCTTTGGATCGTTCAACACCAGTTCACCGCTAAACTGAAATCGCTGCAAGGTTCTAAGAGACCGAACTTGCTCTAGGGAAGAGAGCGTTGGAGTTGAGATTACAGAGGGAATTTGTCTAGCCGTCATCGGTTTTTTGCTATGACTAAGGGTTTAACAAAAGCCGGAAATGTCTAATAATGTCGGTGTTTTATACCCGCGTTAGACTTCAGTCGCTTTTGAAGGGAACATCACCCTGAAACCTTAGTTAGACAAAGTTTTTTCGTCTAAAAAAGACTATCTTTGTCAACTCTCAGAAGATTTTGAAATTTCTCTATCAGGGAACTAAACAGGAGTGCAATCACTACAGCGCTCTGAGCGATATCAGACCTAGAATTGTAGATGCTGGTCTGATCAATGAACACCCTGTATCCCTACAATTAAGCTTGGAGTTCTTCAGCGTTATGCCATGAAGCCGTTGGCGCATTCAGTCATCCAAAACCTTAGAGATTCAAAATTAGTCAATCGCGAGTGGTAGAAGTCCCTACTTGGCTCAACTCTTTTTGGGGAGAATTAAAATGTGCAGTTGGTTGGTTTGGCACGTTTGACTCCTGATCGGTCAGAGTTGAGTTTTTCGGCATTGTCTTACACGTTAGACAACCTGTAATACAGACTAACTTACTTCCGTATGTTTGTCTAGAGGACTCGGAGATGAATTGACTATTTAAGGTGATTTTTCGACAAAGCTTTACAAAAGACTCAGTTTCCTAAAGTTCAGATTAGTCCGGAGGCAGAATTGCTGTAGAAAATCATAGGTAAATTAACTTAATCTATAATTCCCCTTAACCTTGACCATTGGTTTCAATAGCGGGGTAGACTCCAGGCATTAAAGAAGTAATTTTTTTATCTATTCAAGATATTATTTATAATTCAACAACATTGGAATCTTGGATTATTTTTGCTCGGTGTATTATTAATATATCTTTACATTAAAGGATAAAAAAATGGGGGAAATTACTGATATAGCAGAAAGGGGAAGCAATGTAGAGACGTGCCATGGCACGTCTGGGAGCAGGGGAAGCAGAGGGAGTGATTTCCTAATCAACAAAGGACCAATGACCAATGACCAATGACCAATAACGAAATTTGAGTGTGTAGGGGCGGGTTTAGGGACTTCCGTCTCGCTGTTAATGATAACCTTTGGTTCAAAACCCGCCCTGACTACTGATTACGTTTTACGACATCTATCCTTCACTTAAATTCATTTGACCTCGAAATCCTGTAACAATGCGACTACCATCTTTAAGGATATGAATCTCCATTTGATCAGAAGCCCAGGTGATTTGGTCTTTTAATGCCGGATTAAATACACGAACGCGCTGATTTCGAGAGGAGACGGGTGAATCGGGGGAATTAATAGCCAAGGATTCAACAAAGGGACCATCGACTAAAATATCAAGTTGTCCTAATAACGCTTGTGCGCCTGGAGGAGCATCAGGTGATTGCAGTTCCCCTAACGTAAATCCACTAAATGACATGACATTTAACCCCGCCGCTTTGAGCTTCTTCGCTAACTGCGCTAGGGCTGGCGCTTGCCAAAATGGTTCTCCACCAGAAAAGGTGACTCCTTGATTGCGGGGATTGGACAAAATTTTATCCGCTAATTCATCAACAGCAATTAACTGGTTAATTTCAAAAGACCAAGATGCTGGATTGAAACAGCTAGAACATTCTCGGTTACATCCCTGCACCCAAACAACAGCGCGACAGCCAGGACCATTTACTTCTGACTCGTCAACGTATCCCATAATATTTAGATATCCAGGAGGAATATCATTTGTTATTTGTCCTTTGTCATTGGTCATTGGTCATTCTTCAAAGATTTTGACAACGCTTTCACTCAGTCGGGGCGGGTTTTGAACAAATGTTATCTTCAACAGCTTGCGCGAAGTCCCTAAACCCGCCCCTACAAACCAGGCTCCCTCGAACGCAGTGAAGGGTCAACACTCAAAACTTTTTCAACGGGGAGCGCATCGAACCGGGATAGTGGTCGCATCTTGTATTTTAGCGGCAAAGGCTTGTAAGACATCCCCACTCACTTGCTTTAATTGTTGTACAGGATAGGGACGTGATTCGGTAGGGGTATGATTACCACGTCCATCAAGTTGATGGGTTAAGGGTTTAGGGCGGGTGGGGGTGTTGAGTTGAATTTCATCGGGATGTAGCGATCGCACTAATTGCATGTAAGCGTCTTGACTAAGCTGATTCGGTGGGGTTAACAGCATCGTTTGTATCCCTATATGTCCTGGATATCCCTGACGAAATTCCTGGATACCTGTCCAGATTTTGAGCCAATCGACTTCCATGACAGGACGATTGACACGCTGTAGTTGATCAGGATTCACCGCATCGAGTTTAACCGAGACTTTATCCGCCAAGGATAACGCCGCCTGCACGTCTCGATCACCTAAAAGCGTGCCATTTGTCAAGACTAAGACAGGCTTGTGAGTCATTTCCTTAACCTGGGAAATAATCTCAGCCAGGTTGAGGGCTAGAGTGGGTTCGCCATTACCACTGAGAGTTACCACATCTACATCCCAAGGGGCAAACGCTTGTAAATCTTGGACAATTTTTTCGGTAGGGACAAAAACGTGACGTTGGCTGGTGCGAACTTGAATTTCCCCTAACTGACAATAGACGCAGTTAAATGAGCAAGTTGATTGGAGTCCAATGGGATCAATACCCAGCGATCGCCCGTAGCGCCAAGATGTCACTGGACCATAAACGGAGGTAAATGTGGCGGTTGATTGAGTGGTCATAATTTTTCCTCCCGTATTAGACGGGGATTCCTCACATCGGTTGCAATGAGAAGTTTTCTCTATTGTCTCTCGGTTTTTTTCGTGCCGCTACTCAGTCGCCACAGTTTGCCATTCTAATATGACCACTGAGGGAACACTCAGGCTGGTTGTGCGATCGCCCTTCATCGGTAGAGACAGCGTAACCCCTATAGACATCGGCAATTCAGACAACACGTCTTTGATATTATACTCACCCACATTCGCCGCTGGGGATTGGTCGGCGAACAGATCCTCAGCCTTTAAGACTTTACCCGTATTCGTCGTAATTTTTAAAGGTTGGGGGTGAGCAAATTCTGCAACCCCAGGAAAACCAACCAAATGCAGGCTAATGTCTTTAGCTTCACCTGCTTTCACCCGTTTGAACAATACGATTTGCCACGATTGACCCGTTTCATCCTGCAAGGTATGGCGAGATTGATACAGCATCTGTCCGGGGGCTTCTTCGATTTGACGGATAGAAGCGACGGCTGAGGGAGGGGTAAGGCTTCCCCAACCGATAACCATCATCAGGACAAATGCACCCAGTAACAGGATTGCTAGGACAATTCTTCTGAGAGATTTCCATACCATGAGAATTCTGGACTTTTTGATTTTGTTCGTTGACTTAATCTATTGATTGAGTATATATCTAATTAGCGATTAAACAAAGAGGACAGGGAAAATTATTACATCAATTCCTGGAAATAGCGCATTCCCGCCTGACAAAGGTTCATCGTTCATCGCTTGTTGTTGGTGGGGGAGCTTCGGAAGCTGGCTCAAGGTTCGGAGGAATGTCCCGGTTTTAACGAAGCGTAACCGAGAGAGGTTTCAATTAGGCAGCATTGCGCTATCCTAAAGAGGAGTTAGCCAGTAAGAATGAAGTTCTAGGAGGAAGGTATTATAGCTAACAAAGACAAGCAACGAATCAACCGTCAAATCAAGTCTCCTCAGGTTCTCTTGATTGATCATGAGAATAACAATCGCGGTTTGACTGATACTCGTGAGGCTCTACAACTGGCGAAAGATGTAGGTCTGGACTTGGTGGTAGTCTCTGAGCGTAAAGATGCTCCCGTGGCAAAAATTTTGGACTACGGGAAACATCAGTACCAACAAAAGAAACGCCAACGCCAAAGCTCTAAACCAACGCTCAAGGAAGTTAAACTGCGTCCGAATGTGGGCGAGTCTGATTACAGCTTACGCATCAATCGAGCTGTTGAATGGTTAAGCAAAGGCGATTCCGTAAAGTTTCAGGTGCGTCTGCGGGGTCGGGAACATCAACATCGCGATCGCGCCACAGAACTGCTGGAGCGCGTGGTGTCTGATCTGGGTGAAGTTGGCAAAGTTCAGTCTTTTGATCGACGAGCATTGGTTGTTCAGATCGTTCCATCCTAGCCTAGCTTTAACCCAAGGTGGTTGGTGAGATGAGTGCTTAATAAGCGTGGCATTCATCCCAGATTAGTGTTACGGTGTAGAAAACGTTCCTACTATCTGCTAATGTCTAATCGCCCCCAACATATTTCAAACCTTAGCGGGATATGAGGTGATCAGCATTGGGTTAACCTGATAAAGGTGAGCTAGTAGGATGTTGAACTTAGGAGGAAAGTCTTATCGCTAAGAAACAGAAACAACTGATTAACCATAAAATCAAATCACCTCAGGTTTTGTTGATTGACCATGAAAACAACAATCGTGGCTTGACAGATACCCGTGAGGCATTACAAATCGCTAAAGATGCGAGTCTGGATCTAGTCATCGTCTCTCAACGTAAAGACGCTCCCGTGGCAAAAGTTTTAGACTATGGGAAACATCAATACCAGCAGAAAAAGCGCCAACGCCAGAGTTCCAAACCAACACTTAAGGAAGTCAAGTTACGTCCCAATGTGGGTGACTCCGATTACGGCTTACGCATCAAAAGAGCGCTTAATTGGTTGGATAAAGGTAATTTAGTCAAGTTTCAGGTGCGTCTGAGAGGACGAGAACATCAGCATCGCGATCGCGCCAGGGAACTACTAGAGCGTGTGATTGATGACCTCGGCGAAGCGGGGAAAGTCCAGTCTTTTGATAAGCGATCGCTGATTGTTCAGGTGGCTCCCGCCTAGATTAGCTTTTCAATCAGGGATCAATTAGATTGTCTATTGGCAGTTGCCTGGGATAAACCAGGCAGCTTTTTGTTATTTGAAAATTGTCTAGTAATATTTTATCTTTACTTTTATGCCACACATATCCGGATAAGTCTGAGGTGATCCCGTAGATTGCTTAGCCTCGAAAGCTCATAGCCTTGTCGTTCTATACAGTGCTAGTTCAACACAACGGCAAAATTAATCACCAAATGAAGCTGTGATCAACCTTTGCTCTTTTATAACTAGACATAGTAAGACTTTACAGGGTTTGGTTCAGGCAAACCAAGAAGGATCAGACATTTTGTGTGAGGAACTAATCGTGAATCAACATCACCTAAGATTTTGGGGGAGAATAGGTCTATTGTGCCTAATTGCTGGTGCTATTCCTTGGGATGCCAATCCTGCTATTGCCCAGACAACTGAGTTAGAATTTACGATTCCAGAGAAAGCCACTCATCCCATTAATACTCTCCACGTTGGACTTAGCGATCGCACGCCTTTATCCGCGACACCTCTGAATCAGACGGGGACAACGGATCAACCGACTCATCTACAAATAGCACAAGAGTTAGAGGATAATAACTCCCCAGTCACCTCTGTCTCAGATATGTTAGAACGCCTCGATTCAGAGTCATCCCCGATGGGACAAGTTACCTCAGTCTCCCAACTCTCCGATGTCTCTCCCGGAGACTGGGCGTATGAAGCCCTGAGAAGCTTAGTTGAACGTTATGGTTGCATTGCGGGTTATCCCGATGGCACCTTTCGGGGAAACCGCGCCATGACTCGCTACGAGTTCGCGGCTGGGTTAAATGCGTGTTTGCAACAAATTGAACGGTTAATCGTGGGAACGGAGGTAGATGATACAGAGTTAGTCACATTACGGCGACTGATTGAGGAATTTGAAGCCGAACTCGCTACCCTGGGCGGAAGAGTTGATAATTTAGAAGGACGAGTCGCCTTTTTAGAAGATAACCAGTTTTCCACAACCACCAAATTAAATGGTGAAGTCATTTTCTCACTCGTTGGGGCAACTAGCGATGATGAGGATGCCAATATTATTCTGGCTGACCGAGTGCGCTTGAACCTGAATACCAGTTTTACGGGTCAAGATTTACTGATTACGGGGTTACAAGCCTATAATTTTGGTGGCGATATAACCGGGGCGGGTAGCGTTCAAGGAGCGTTATTTCCCGGACGAGACGCTTTTTTAAGTGAAGGATCTACGAAACTCAGTTTTGAACCCCAGTTTCCCGAATTTAACCCCCAAGACTTGAGCGAGAGTGCGGGTTCTAATGACGTTGAACTCTACAAACTCCTATACATTTTCCCATCCGGAGTCAACAACTTAACCCTATTTGCGGGAACAGCAGCAGAAGCATCGGATGCGTTTCCAGCCATTATCCCCTTTTCCAGTGAAGGACAGGGGGCGATTTCTCGATTTGCCACATTGAACCCTGTTGTACGTGTATCTGGGGGAACCTCCCAAACAGGTTTAGCCTCGGCTGTCGGGTTTATTTGGGGTATTTCCGATACAATCGACCTGCGGGCGTTATACGGTAGCGTCAATGCGGCGATTCCGGAACAAGGGGCGACTAATATCTTGGGTTCAGGGTTCTTTGGGGGGAGTACTGTAGCATCGGCGCAGCTTACGGTTAAACCCAGTTCTCAGTTTGATATTGGTTTGAACTATGCTTATAGTTATCATGACCTGAATATTATGGGTCTAGGATTAACTCGATTTTCCTCCAATCCGCTGAATATTCCTAACCGCACAGTTGATGCTGATGGTAATCCCATCGTTGGCGGTATTTTGAATACGCCCGTTCACGTTAATTCCTTAGGTGCGACTGCAACTTGGCGTTTTTCTCCGAAAATTTCGCTGACGGGTTACGGTGCTTATTTCTTTGTTGATGCTGTCGCTGGTGCAGATGCATCGTCTGATTTCACGACTTGGATGGCGGGGTTACATTTCCAAGACTTATTTAAAGAAGGAAATACGGCAGGTCTAATTTTTGGACAACCTTTGCATCGGGTAGAAGCAGATGGCGAAGCCGATTTGACAGAACCCGGTGTTGACCGAGAAACGCCTTACCATCTAGAGGCGTTTTACAACTTTAAGGTTAGTGATAACGTGAGTATTACACCAGGAGCATTTGTTCTGTTTAATCCAGAAAGCGATGGGAATAACGATACCGCTTTAGTCGGTGTACTGCGAACTACATTTACTTTCTAGTAGTTGACCCAACCGTGGGTTTCAACCCATAGCTACAATGCAACTACGAACTCCCCAAAAGAACAAGGACACGGCAATGCCGTGTCCCTACGATATCACTGGTGTTCTAGAATAATTACGCGATCGCCATAGCGGGTTCGTGCCAACGCCCAACGGCTTTACCAATCACTGCCATTTCTTGGACTAAGCTATCAAAGCGATCCGGTGTCAGGGATTGGGGTCCATCAGATAACGCTTTAGCTGGATTAGGATGAACTTCAATCATCAACGAATCCGCCCCGGCTGCGATCGCGGCTTTTGCCATTGAGGGTACATACTCAAACCAACCCGTACCGTGACTGGGATCAATCATGATCGGCAAATGGGTGAGCGATCGCAATACGGGTAACACCGATAAATCCAGTGTATTCCGGGCATACTTCCGGTCAAACCCCCGGACACCCCGTTCACAGAGAATCACATTAGGATTCCCGCCAGCTAATACATACTCCGCCGCCATTAACCATTCATCAATGGTTGCCGACATTCCCCGCTTCAACAACACAGGTTTATCCTGTGCGCCTACTTTTTTCAACAGGGAGAAATTCTGCATATTGCGGGCACCGACTTGCAGCACATCGACTACCTCGGCAATTTTATCCACATCGGCTGTATCCATGACTTCGGTAATGATCCCCAAACCCGAAGCCTCCCGTGCGGCGGCGAGTAAGCCTAAAGCGCTTTCTCCATGTCCTTGGAATGAATAAGGCGACGTCCGAGGCTTATAAGCACCTCCCCGCAAAAACTTAGCGCCCGCCGCTTTTACCCGACGCGCCGTTTCAACAATCATCTCCTCGTTTTCTACCGAACAGGGACCAGCTACCAGCACCACGGGATGCTGCTCTCCAAAGTGAACAGCTCCATCGGGTGTTGATACTACAACTTCGCCAGCTTCCCCGTGACGATATTCGCGGCTTGCCCGTTTAAAGGGCTTCTCAACCCGCAGCACTTCTTCTATCCAGGGGCTAATTTCCTGAATTTGCCGGGGGTCTAAAGCCGCGGTTTCACCGACTAAACCGATAACAACTTTGTGTTTACCAACAATCGGTTCAGGCGTTAGACCCTGTTCGCTGAGTTCCTGATTAATGCGATTGATTTCGGCTTCTGGAGAGCCGACTTTCATGACTACAATCATAAGTTTTAAGGTTTAAGTTTTCAATGTGATTGGGAAAGGGATAAATTTTGACCCTTCGCTTGGTTAATTGGGCATGGTGTGTGAGTTCACTCTCCCTACTCCCTCTGCTCCCCCTGCTCCCCCTGCGTTCCTAGCAATAACGCGAAAAAAGAGCTAACTTTTTTTAGCCTCTCTCGCCTCACGCCATGCTGATGTGAGTCGTCCTAGGTTGGTTGTGAATTCCTGCCAACCCAGTAACGTTCCTGGACTGTCTTCCTCCCAGGATGCTGAAAGAACACCATAGGTTAATCCCAACACACCTAAGCCAAAAAATCCCATACTTACCAGAACCACCGCTACATTGGGTAACTCGATCTCTAGGTTGACCACTGCAAGATAGCTCACCACAAATGAAAGCATTCCCAAGGCTGTTGGAATACCACAGAGTAACGCCATACGGCGCACCATACGCTTACTCACCTGATCAGGAATAGTCATCGACTCAGGAGTAGAAGCCTTTGGTTGATCCGGTTTAGCTGGGGATTTCGCCTTAGCTTTATTCGCTACAGGTTTAGCCTGTGATTGCGACTTTTTTTTTCGCTTTTGGCTCGGCTCAAAAGGTAAAGGGTTGCGGGAGGGTTCGTCAGACATAAGCTTTAGTCGGTGTTTATCCGCGAATACCTAAGCGCTTAATCAAGGCTTGGTAATGTTCAGGATTGCCTTCACGCACATAACTTAGTAAGCGTTTGCGCTGACCAATCATCTTTAATAATCCCCGACGGGAGGCATGATCCTTTTTATTGGCTTGCAGATGTGTACTCAAGCGACTAATGCGATCGCTGAGCATGGCGATTTGCACATCTGCCGAACCCGTATCGGTGTCGTGAATCTGATAGCTATCAATAATTTCTTGTTTGCGTTCTTGGGTTAAAGTCATGGATAAATGTTCATTGGTATGATCCAGCAGTTTTTGATCATATCATTTTTCATGATTCATGGTATTCGCTCGTGGTATTCGCTCGTCGAGAAGCAAGCTAGATGGTTCATAATTAACGGTTTGAGCGACGAGTATCCAGCCACTGCTGGAGTATGATAGCTGCGGCTTTGCGGTCGATCAGAGCTTTATGGCGAGAGGGCGATCGCTTCTCAGCATGAAGTAACTGTTCGGCTTCAAAAGACGTTAACCGCTCATCCACATATTCTACGGGTAATTGTAGGGCAGCGCTCAAGCGACGGGCATATTTTTGCACCTGTCGTGCCTGGAATCCCAGCGTCCCGTTCATCGAATAGGGTAATCCAACCACCAGAACTTGAACGTCGCGTTGTTCGACGAGTTCTCGGAACTGGGATACATCCTGCTCAAAAGATGTTCGCTTGATTGTGGTTAAACCTGTAGCAATTAAGCCAGTACCATCGCATCCGGCGACACCAATTCGCTTACTGCCAACATCCAAGCCTAAGGCTGAGATTTTCTGCATCACATAAGTAGGTGGACACTATTAAAGTTAAACGTGGAGATCGTCATTCCACAACTCAAAACTCCCCTACTTAGTATCTGTCGAGTTGGCTGGCGGTGGAATATCCTTCTCTTTCGACTTCTGTTTCGATGAAGAATTGGCTCCATTTGTTTTAGAAACGGCGTTAGGTTGTTTGGAGAGGGATTCCCACCAGGACATACGGCTGGGGATGGGAGTACGGGCTGGCTGGAGTCCCTGAAGCACTTCTGATAACTGTAACCCTTCTAATTTCTTGGCTTCCCGGATTTTATGCCAGACTGAACGAGACATGAGCAGAGTATGCTCGATTCTCTGAGCCTCTAACTGTTCCAGGTAGTCTTCTCGTTCCGGTTGATAGTCGGCTGAAGCCAGATGCAAAGACTGGGCAGGATATTGTTGGGTAATCCGCGCCATTTGTGAGAATAACTCTGGATACAGGCAAGTGTAGGCAGGGTGAACCGTGAGCTGGGCTTCGTGTGCTTGACTCCCATCTCGGCAAAGGGTGAGTTGAAAATAACCAATAGCTGCTTTGCGCTGGGATTCAAACACATAAGCATTGATAACTTCAGTGCGATTGAACCACTGCTGTAGCGTCGAGACTAGCGATCGCATAAATCCTGTTTTAAAATCCTCGATATGACGGTCAAACACTTGACGCACTAACGGAGGCATGGACGCCGTATCTAGCTGATACAATAGTTGAGCATCAGCATTGCTCACCGGGAGCAAGTTGGGTAAATCGGGTTCGCGATCGCCTAGTTTAGCTAAGGTTTGATCAGAAATTGACCAATATGTCAATTGCGCTAGAGGTTGAAATCCATTACGCCGATACAGTGCCAGGGTATCTTTATTGTGGATATTGACTTCTAGTAACCAGGTGCGGGCTTCCCAGATAGTCTCGAAGCAATGGCGTAAGAGTGCCGAGCCGGTTTCAAGTTTGGCGGGTTTATTAATGGATTCACGAGACGGATCGGGAGCAACTAACACCTGTTCCACGCGCCAAGTACTGCGAGTCCGATTAAAGGGCGACACTTTAATTAATCCTCGCAGCCGCTGAAATTGTTCAGCTACATAGAAACAAAAATCATACTGGCAAGGATTCGGAAACCAATTCAAAACCATCAGCAGCCCATACCAGCGTCGAACTTGCTGTAGTTGGCGGATGAAAGTTAACGAGCAGCTATTACACTCCGTATCTGTGGCTTGAGTCGTAAGCTGCTCAATTCTCTCCAAATCGCCGTATTGAATGGGGCGAATGACAGTCTTCGCGTTTTCCGGAACAGGTGAAGTCATGTTGAGTAAAGATGCTAGGAAGCCAACAGCAGACAAGACCAAGTTTTTGCACTGTAGTATACAGTGACAAGATTCAAGTTACTGTCCTGCCAATATATTAACGATTTTCCCACTCTGTTCATCCCCAGTTGGGGAGAATAGGGGAGCTGGGGGAGCTGAGGGAGCTGGGGAAGCTGGGGGAGCTGGGGAAGCTGAGGGAGCTGGGGGAGCTGAGGGAGCTGAGGGAGCTGAGGGAGCTGGGGGAGCCTGTAAAGACAAAAATTAAAATTAGAGCTGATCAGAGCCGTATTGCCTCACCCCCTTACCCTATCTCCTTCATCATTCAGATGGCGGCACTAGGGACTTTTTTCGTAAACATTTGTAAACTATAAATCATTGCTGCTTGTATACTCGCAAACAACCATTGCCTTGCCGCATCTGAATCGGAATGCTGCGTCTTGCTACTAAGACAAGTCTGGGGTTTTCACCATTTTAGGAGTTTTTCATGAACCAACTGATCAAAATTGAGCGCTCTTTGTTGATAGGTCATATCGGGGCTATGGCATTTGGACTGGCAGGGCTACTGCTGGTGTTGCCTCACCCCGAATGGATTATGAGTTTACCGCCACAGGGACAAACCCTATTTCAATGGTCTATGGCTGGGGGTGGAGTCGTCTACATTATTTTAGGAGCAGCAGCCGTTGCAATTTATGCCTACCGAACTCTGGGACTGTGGCAATGGTTGACGTTCATGATTCCTGCTATTGTCATTTCCTTGACCAGTGAACTCCTGGGAACGAGTACAGGTTTCCCCTTTGGACACTATGGTTACTTAAGTGGCTTAGGCTATAAAATCGCAGGTCTTGTGCCGTTTACAATTCCCTTATCCTGGTTTTATTTAGGATTGGTGTCTTATCTATTGGCTCGTGCGGGGTTAGAGAGTAGAGTGGCGACGAATCAATCAGTTAGTTGGTGGCGTCACTTGGGTGCGATCGCGATCGGTGCTGTTTTACTCACGTCTTGGGACTTTGTACTTGATCCCGCCATGAGCCAAGCCTCTGTTCCTTTCTGGTTATGGGAGCAACCGGGTGCCTTTTTTGGGATGCCGTATCAAAATTTTGCGGGTTGGTTAGGAACAGGTGCCGTCTTTATGGCTGTCGCGGCTTTATTTTGGCAGAAAACGCCAATGGCATTGTCTAGACGCCAATTAGGATTGCCCTTAGCCGTTTACCTGAGCAACTTTGTCTTTGCGGCTGTAATGAGTATCGGTGCTCAAATATGGGTTCCGATTGGCTTAGGGATCGTGTTAGGCGTTGTTCCCGCCGTGGTATTGTGGCAGATGGCAACAGTGACACCGACACCTAACACCCTCGAACAAGGACAACGCGATCGCACTCCAGAGGCGAAAGTGCCTGTAGCGTCTATTAAGTAATTTGTCATTTGTCATTTGTCATTTGTCATTCGTCATTTGTCATTTGTCATTTGTCATTTGTCATTCGTCGAGAAGCAAGCTAAGTAAAGTCGGGGCGGGTGTAGGGTGCGTTAGCGCAGCGTAACGCACCATTTCAAACGATAGTAGTGAAACCCGCCCCTACACAATTTCCCCTGCTCCCGATAACTGATAACTGATCACTCCCCCTGCTCTCCTGCGTAGAATGGTAGTTGCCCTAATCCTATTACTGATCCAAATACCTGCTACTTTAATCCTGCTTTCGCGCCTGCTGAAAGGTCCAGGACGTCGTCCTCCCGTAGAAGCCAAGTCCCCTACCCCCGATCAGGTGGGGGCGGTTAGTATTGTGGTTCCGACTCTCAATGAACGAGAACGCCTCAATCCTTGTCTGATGGGATTAAGTCAGCAGAGTTACGAAGTACGCGAAATTATTGTGGTGGATAGTCACTCTACCGATGGCACACGGGAGTTAGTCAAAGATGCCCAAATCAAAGATCCGCGATTTCGGCTGATGAGTGATGATCCATTGCCACCGGATTGGGTGGGACGCCCTTGGGCGTTGCATCAGGGCTATTTGCACAGTTGTCCCGATAGTCAGTGGATTTTGGGCGTTGATGCGGATACCCAACCGCAACCTGGATTAGTGGCGGGGTTAATTGATATTGCTGACACTTTAGGGTTTGACCTGGTGTCTCTGTCACCGCGATTTATTCTCCACTATCCCGGAGAATGGTGGCTACAACCGGCGCTGTTGATGACGTTAGTCTATCGATTTGGTCCGACAGGTATCACCAGCAATCCCGCCGAACGGGTGATGGCAAATGGGCAGTGTTTTTTGTGTCGCCGACAGGTTTTAAGCCAACTCGATGGGTATAGCAGTGCCAAGGGTTCATTTTGTGATGATGTCACCCTAGCGCGGTATGCCGCCAAACAGGGATTTAAGGTGGGATTTTTGGATGGTGCTAATGTGCTGAAAGTCCGCATGTATGAAGGCGCTTGGGCGACTTGGCAGGAGTGGGGGCGATCGCTCGATTTAAAAGATGCTTCGAGTCCGGGTCAACTCTGGAGTGATGTGTGGCTACTGCTGAGTACCCAGGCATTGCCTCTACCTGTGTCTATCGCCGTTTTGGTGAGTTTGAGCCTGGGCATCTCTTCACCCGTCCTCATAGCTGTCCTAGGGTTAAATCTAGGGTTATTGGTGATGCGCTGGGCATTAGTTGGCGCGATCGCCCGTTCTTATGATTTCACTCCATCCTCATCCCCCGCCGCTTGGCTATTTTGGCTTTCACCTCTGGCTGATCCCTTAGCTGTGCTGCGGATTTTCTTGTCAGCTAGGCAAAGACCGAAACAGTGGCGGGGGCGGATTTATGGCAATTAGAGATGGGAAATGGGGGTGCAGAAGGGCAGAGGGGCAGAGAAGACAAGGCAGATGAGGATGCTTCGCTTTTGTTTCATGGGAGAAGGGGAACTGGATTCTCTTGCTCCCCTCTCCCCGGCGTGGGAGAGGGGCTGGGGGTGAGGGGTTGAGCTTAAGTTGACACGAAAGTCCCCAAACCCGCCCCTACACACTCAACACTTCCCCAATCCCTAATCACTCTTCATCACCAGACTTAACTTGGTCTACTCGTTCTAATTGCCAGAGAATCTGGTTGCCTTCACGCCGCACTCGCGAGACAATCCAGTTGCGCCAGGGCCAATGATCACCCCGACTGGTAACGGCACTGGCATTGATATCCATTAAATCAGCTAATTCAGAACTACTAATCAGATAGCCCTCACTGGCGATTTCATCAGCAATGCGTAGGGTCTCGATTAAGTTTCCCAGTTGGGCAACTCTAATTTCGCGGGGTAACTCGTCATTGGAATTGTTTGGTGAATCCGGTATTTCTATCATGGGTGTTTCTGATGTAGGAAGGCTCGATGGTACATCTTTGTAACCTACATCAAAAGTGGTCTTTTCATCTGATACCCCTGTTACGGGTGTCTCCTGGGGTAGGGTGGGAGAGGTGGAATTCCTTACTTCTACCAGTTGTGTTAGTCTGGGAGGTTTGCCCTTGGCAAAGGCAGTTGCAATTTGATCACAACGTTCGTTGCCTTGATTACCACTGTGTCCCCGTACATATTGCCAAGTGACCAAGGGAGAATTGACCGCATCCAGTTTTTCCCATAAATCTTGATTTAAAACGGCTTTTCCCTGAGAGGTTTTCCAGCCTTTCTTTTTCCAGCCCTTAATCCACTTGGTAATGCCGTTCTTGACGTATTCGCTATCGGTATAGAGGGTAATCGGCTGCGTTTGTCCAGATCTCTGAAGCAGGATCAGGGCTTCAATCGCGGCGAAGAGTTCCATACGGTTATTGGTGGTTTGTGCCGTAGCCCCCCCAATTTCATGTACAGAACCATCGGTAAAATAAACGATCGTACCCCAGCCACCGGGTCCGGGATTACCAGTACAGGCTCCATCGGTATAAACACTTTTGATTTGACGAGTTACAGGCATTGTTTCGCATTATGATTAGACTCCTAACTGGTTGTAGCAGAGTTTTTACCCATCGGCACAACAGGTGGTCAAGGGGGAGCAGGGGAAGCTGGGGGAGCAGGGGGAGCAGGGGAGGCAGAGGGAGAGAAAGTGATCGAGTCCGTGACTGTGTAGGGGCGGGTTTTACCCATAACGTTCCGGATCAAACCACTACCTGAACTAAACCCGCCCCGACTGATCCTTCGCTTCACTCAAGGATATGGTTTTGAGTTACGATCTCAAGTGACTATGATAGATAGTACAATTGTTCATCTCCCCCATCTCCCTCAACTCCCCCTTGTCTCCCTTACATCCTGAAGCCTCGTGAGTTACGAACCCCTCCATCACAAATATCGCCCTCAGACGTTTGCCGATTTGGTTGGTCAAGAAGCGATCGCGCAAACGCTCACGAATGCTATTCGTCAAGAGAAAGTTGCCCCAGCTTATTTGTTCTGTGGTCCTAGAGGTACGGGAAAAACCTCATCAGCGCGGATTTTAGCCAAATCCCTTAACTGTCTGACTACCGATAAGCCAACGCCTCAACCTTGTGGAACTTGTGATGTTTGTCGCACGATCGCTCAAGGAACCGCCCTGGATATCACCGAAATTGACGCGGCGAGTAATACGGGTGTTGATAATATTCGGGAAATCATCGAACGCGCTCAATTTGCCCCAGTTCAATGTCGCTACAAGGTGTATGTGGTGGATGAATGTCACATGCTCAGTAGTGCGGCGTTCAATGCATTACTCAAAACCCTAGAAGAACCCCCTAAACATGTTGTTTTTGTCTTAGCCACCACCGATCCCCAACGAGTTTTACCCACGATTATTTCTCGCTGTCAACGGTTTGATTTTCGTCGCATTCCCTTAGCGGCAATGGTCAAGCATCTTCAATACATTGCCACCAAAGAAACAATTAATATTACAACAGAAGCGATTACCTTAGTTGCACAAGTGGCGCAAGGGGGATTACGAGATGCCGAAAGTCTGCTGGATCAACTCAGCTTGTTAGCTGGAGAAATAACCGTTGAATGTATTTGGGATTTAGTCGGGGCAGTACCTGAACGAGACTTATTAGAACTGAGCCAAGCAATCACGGATAATCATGCTCAAGCCGTTCTCGACTGTTGTCGCAATTTAATGGATCGGGGACGAGAACCGTTAGTTGTATTGCAAAATTTAGCTGGATTTTATCGGGATTTACTGATTGCTAAAACCGCACCCAGTCGTCAAGATTTAGTGGCTGTCACGCCGCCAACCTGGAAACAGTTAGGTGAGTTGGCTCAATCGATGGATACGGCTGATATTTTACGCGGACAGCAACATCTAAAAAGCAGTGAAGTACAAGTTAAAAACACAACCCAACCGCGCCTCTGGTTAGAAGTGACTCTGTTAGGTTTATTACCTGACGCCCTGCGGGTTGAACCTGCGGCGACTCCGGCGCGATCGCAACAAGTTAATCAACCCCGAACAACCCAGCCGCCAGAACCTCAACATCGTACTCAACCTGCCTCCTTACCCTCTGCGGCTGCACCTCAAACGCCAACCACGACACCCATTTCCTCAACCCCTAAGACTCAATCACCACCCCCAGTAAAATCATCGCCCTCACCTCCTCCATCTGCCAATAATGGGACAGTTCCTGCCGTTCCCGTTTCTGAACAATCGGCGAATACAGAACAAATTTGGCAACAGATTATTGACAATGTGCGACCCTATAGTGCCAAAGAATTATTGCGTCAGCATTGTCATTTATCTAGTTTTGATGGAACAGTGGCGCAGATAGGGATCAGTACTAAACCTTTGTTAGATCTGGCACAAAAGAAACTGCCAAATATTCAAGCTGCCTTTGAATCTGTCTATCAGAAAGATATCAAAGTCATGTTTAAAATCCTAGGGACTACATCGGCTAAACCAACGGCGACGAATCGGGAGGTGGTTACGCCTTCACCGTCTAAGTTGCCGTCAAATGTAGAAGATGAAGAGGATCAGGACGATAGAAATGATAGAGGAACAGTGATTCCGCAACCGGAACGTCACATAGTCCAGCCGAATGGAACTCCGTCTAATCGTGCGGAGGAAAATATACCAGTTTCCCTACCCCAATCAGCGGTATCAGCACCTATAGATACCGGAGACTGGGATGAGGAAAAAATTAAAGATGCCGTAACCACGCTAGAGAAATTTTTTAATGGTAATCTTATTAATCTAGATGACGAATTGAATATACCGGAATTGGAGACGAGTTCATCCGCTGAGGAAACCAAGCCAACAATATCTTCGCTTCAATCTCAGTCCTTTAATGATACAGGTTCAGCACCAATTCAAAATCAGCAAACACCAGAGACAACAACAAATAATTCGGTGTCACGATTACAGCGATCGGATAGCTTGAAATACGATGATGATGGCGATATTGCCTTTTAAGTAAAATGGCACTAAAGTGCCTACTACGAACCAAACTTAAGTCAGCGACATTCATATTAAGTTCTGTAATTATTCCTCAAACTCTTACGAATGACAAATGACAAATGACGATCCCCCCTACTTAACACCCAACGTTTCTACTGTCAAGACTTGCGGTGGAGTTGAATCTGGTGGATACAAAAAATCGAATTGCACTAATTTTTGACTTGATGGTGGCATGTTCAGCGTCACTAAAGGTTCCCCTGCTTGTCCCCGACGTTGAACTAAATGCCAATATCCAGTTCGCGGTACTCCCGCATCATCGTTATAGCGTAGTCGCACCGTTCCTCGGAAAAAGACTTGGTTTGCTGGAGGTTCCAAAAACTGTAATCCGTCCTGAATTTGCTCTTGTTTTAGAGGCGTTTGTAGGGATAAAGTAACTGTTTTTGTCTCCTGAGTTGGATTCACCAAGGGTAGGGTTAAACTATATTGCACTCCATAGTTTCCATGGGCAAAATAGGCAGTATCAGGATAACGTACCAGCATCCTCGCACTCTGACTTTGATCAGTTCCTAAACGTCCACCAGGTAAGGTACTCAATCCGTAAGAAAAGGCTTCTCCTGGTTCAGGAATCGTCAAAACTTGGGAGGTGGGACTATCAGTTAACTGAGTTTGCCACTGTGATCCTTGAGCCACACCTGCAACCCGACCATAGATAATATTACCCGTTGTCGAGTCAGGTGGAGTAGGGGCGCGATCGCGGGGTTTAGCTAATTCCCCTGTATCCAATAGCTGTTGCCATTCTACCAGGGTGGGGGCGCGTTCATTTCCCGCCTCATCGGTGGGTGCATAACGGGCGAGACTCGCTAGATAGACCTGTCCATCACTGCGTAACCGCATTAACGTGGAACGCCCATTAATCGGTGGTTCCAAGGATTTCACGGGAATCGGTAAATTGAGTAACAGGCGGCTTTGTTGAGGCGGAATCACCACTTGCGGCGGAAACTCAGCTTGGCGATATCCTCTCAAAATATCACTCATTACCCGACTACCGGGACCCGCATATACTGTACCTTGGGGATTCTCAACTTGAGAGGGTAACTGGATAAACGGTGCATCAGGTTGACTTAAGTAACTAGCCGCTGGCAAAATATCAACCGTGACCGATTCTTCACCCGGATTATGCACAAGTAGTCCTAAATATAGCGTCCGTAAATCATCAGGTGTTGGCGCTTTAGCAACATGATGGGCAAAGATATCAAAACGTCCCTGAAAGGGAAAATTTAAGTGGGCGCTAGGAGTGGCTTTGTTGTTTCCAGGAAACGTCGAGAGTAAAATTCCCTCAGTTTGGACAAGTTCTGGACTATTGCTATTGAAAACAGGAACCTGATCCAATTGTCCCGGTAACGGACGCACCTCTTGCGGCTGTACAATCTCCACTGGGGGTGGGGGTGTAGGGGTAGCTTGGGCGAGGGGAAAAATAGGTAAAAATGCGAACATATAAGGGATAACGATTGTTCGGGAATAGGGAATGGGGAACAAAGAAAATAAGTATACTTCATTATTTTGATCACCGCCATATAGCCGACTGTAGCGCTTGGCGATCAATATAGATTCATCCTTCAGGACTGTGCAAAAGTCGCTAATAGAGGCATGTAGGGGCGACCCGCTGCATAAATGAACAATTCCAATCCGCTCAATTGAATCGGGTCGCCCTTCCTCAAACCTTGACAAAACTGTTTATTATAAGTACGAATTTTGGTACAAGATTGCTTCCATTATTTAGGCTTTTGGTATACAATGAGACAAATTCCATTATTATATAATATTTATAGGGTATCTCTCTAGTTAATGAAAAATTCCATGCAAGCCAGACCATTTTTAAAATGGGCAGGTGGGAAAAGCCAACTCATTAAAGAAATTGATAAAATTTTGCCTGAGGAGTTAACTCAGGGAAAAATTAATCGATATGTTGAACCTTTTGTCGGTGGTGGGGCTGTATTTCTATATATTGCCCAGTTGGGCAAAATTGAAGAGTTTTTTGTTTGTGACATTAATCCTGAACTCATTTTAGCGTATAAGACTATCCAGAAAAATGTAGAAGACTTGATTGAAGTTCTGTTAAAGCTTCAAGACAAATATTTATCTTTCGATGCCGAGGAACGAAAGCAATATTTCTATCAAATCCGCTCTCAATTCAATCTACAGCGCCAACAAATAGACTTCCATACCTATTACCCAGACTGGGTTGAGAGAACCGCTCAGCTAATTTTCCTCAACCGCACCTGTTTTAATGGATTGTTCCGAGTTAACTCCAAAGGAGAATTTAATGTTCCAATCGGTCGATATAAAAATCCAAAAATTTGTCAGGTAGATAACCTGAGAGCGGTGGCTCAAATTCTGAAAAATACTCAGATTCATTATGGAGATTTTACCGATTGTGAAGCGTTTGTGGATAATCACTCTCTAGTTTATTTCGATCCTCCCTATAGACCTTTAAGCAAAACCGCTAATTTTACGTCCTATTCTCAAGAAATTTTTGATGATTCGTCACAGTTAAGATTACGAGATTTTTTTCAAGTGCTTGATCAGAAGGGTGCTAAGTTAATTTTGAGTAACTCTGACCCAAAAAATGAAAACTTAGAGGATAATTTTTTTGACAGTGCTTATGCAGGATACCCTATAAAACGAGTAAAGGCACAACGCACTATTAATAGTAAATCAACTAGGCGAGGACAGATTAATGAATTGTTAATCAGGAATTATTAAATGTAGTGGTGTGGCACACCTAATTTGGTAGATTAGCATTGTAGGGGCGCACTGACGTGCGCCCGATTTAACCGTATAATCTAGGGCTAAAGCCCTTACTACAAGCCGAGCAATTAAACAGAAATAATGTCGTTACTTAGCCAACTTAGCTTTAACTTGAGAAAAGTCCTAGTAGAATATAGGATATAAGGTATAAGGTATAAGTACAATTGTTGTCCAGTAATCGGGGTGCTGAAACATGAACACCCGCGCAATCACCCAAATTTCTCTCATTGTCCTGAGTCTGACTACTGCGATCGCGCCCGCCAAATCGAGTAGCCAAGGTTTCCAAGCTCAAGCTAGGGTAGCTCAGTCTGAAGGCTATCTGTTGGCTCAATCAGGAGGAGGCGTTAATCTTGACGCATTACCGAGCGGCTTTCATTTTTTCCGAGACATTTCCGATGACCAAAATTATCTGATTTTGCAAAAAAGAGGCAACCTAGTCGTTGGTTATGCCTATAAGTATCAAACTGAATTGAGTTATTGTTATCGAGGTACAGCAAACGGCAGCTTCATTACTGATGCTGCGTCGGCAAAACCAATTGTTAACTCTGTCCGTGAATCATGGGAATTTGATGAGAACGATGACAGCAATCTAAACAACTACAAAAAAATACCTTTAGAAAATATTCAATCTGATGTTGATTTTCAACAAATTCTTTATGAATGCAGGCGACTCTTAGCCGAAGCACCCTCCTCCGCCGTTAACGCTTGGACAGATTTTTTCTTCTATCGCCTTTACCCCCAAATGCAAGGGGAGAAGCTTGAACCCTCACAAACTCAATTACAGCAAGAGTGGGTAGCGATTCGTCGTGCGATCGCGGATAAAGTTAGATGGACATCACGGGAGTGTGAACAACCGCCAGAATCTAATGGATATGACGTTGTTAATTATAATCCGAATGAAGTTGCTGATGCCGTTTTCTATGCCCGTCATTCTGAACTTAATGAACGCAAGATTCGTCCGGGGGAAACGAATCTAGCCAGAGAATGGAGTGCGATTCAAAGCCGTCTCCCTGAGTTTGTCTGCTATAACCCTTGAATTTTGTTATCTAACTTTATTTCCTGCTAACTCAGCAATAACTTGCTCCAACCCAGCAACAACTCGCGCTAATCGTTCATAGTCTACTTTATCAGGTGTATCTTCGTCAGTATGATAGTAAGGATAGCGAAAGGGTGCTGTATCCGTTACCATTACACCCAGATAACCCTGCTGCCAAAATGCCCACTGATCTGACCAACCCACACCTGGAATCATCGGGGGTAACGTCGCACCTTCAGAGGGGAATTTTACATGGCGGCGGAAGGATTCAACGACGTTGTGAACGAGTTTTCTTGACCCTAAATTACCGATAAACCCGATAAAATTTCCTTGTAATGGATAAATCTTGTCTAAGGGAAACGGATATTGCTGAGAACCAATTTTATCGGAATAATACCCCATCGTTTCTAAACTCAGCATCGCCACAATATTCTCATTGCGATCGCGGCATTGTTTAGCATACACTAGACTTCCCATGTTATCGGTTTGGAAAAAAGGCGGTTCCTCATTCACAAACTCCACAAACCGCAGCGTTCTAGCTGGCTTTTTTTCGGCAAATAAACGCGCTAATTCCAAGGTTGCGGCTGCGCCCGTACCGTTATCATTCGCCGCCGGACTGGTATAGACTGAATCGTAGTGACCGCCAATGACAACGATTTCCTGGGGTTTTTCAGTACCAAGAATTTCAACTTCAATATTGTAGTAGGTTTGATTATCAATCTCGTATCCCTGTCGCTTGACTTTATAGCCAGATTCTGATAATTGCTGTTCCAAAAAATCAGTCGTCGCGATTAAACCCTCATAGTACAAATAGTTGCGCCGTCCAATTTCCCCCGCCAGTTTTTCCACATCTTGCTGAAGCGCATTTTGCAAGGCGATTTCTTTCTGAGTCAGGGGTGGGAGTTCACCGTGATAACTTTCTCCAGGCATTCGGATCATCAGAAACCACGCGCCAAGTAGGACTATTACAAGGATTAGACTCAGTATAGCGAGTCGGATGGCTCCGGAGCGATTTAGGAGGGGAATTTTCCACCACGGTTTATTAGTTGAGTCATTGGTCATTGGTCATTGGTCAAGTCGGGGCGGGTGTAGGGTGCGTTAGCGAAGCGTAACGCACCATTTCAAAAGATAGTAGTGGACTGACACAGCTAAAATTGTGGAATAGATTTGACGTTTAAACCGGGCGCAAGCCTTGCGCCCCTACAATTCTAATCCACCAAATAAGGTGTGCCACGCCAGTAGTGGCGTGACCCAACTAAAATGGTGCAATAGATTGGGTACGTAGTGAGGGCTTTAGCCCTCTCCAGCTAGGCGTTAGAGAACTAAAGTTCTCACTACAAACAAAGTCTTATTTTAGCTGGGTCAGTCCAGTAGTGAAACCCGCCCCTACACAACTTCCCTCATCTCCCTCATCTTCCCCATCTCCCCCATCTCCCCCAGCTTCCCCAGCTTCCCCAGCTATGAAACCACCTCATCGTTATTGGTATTGGGCTGGGGAGGTAAGGTACAACAGTTAATATCATTCAAACAAACTTTACCCCACTGCAACGCCCAACGCACCAGTGCGACCCGATTATCGGTATGGGTCTTCTGCAAAATATTACTAATATGGTTATCGACAGTGCGCTTACTGATTTCCAAGTCTTGGGCAATTTCCTGATTGGTTAAACCAGCGGCGACCAGGTCTACAATTTGTAATTCCCGGTCTGAGAGAGAAACCGATTTATTTGACTTGCCACCAGCCATAGGTATTTTGCCCTTGGTAAATCTACTTATGCCTTTTTAATTCTAACGAACTATGGGATACCTACACGCCATAACTCATCCTGGTTTGAGAGATTCTTTTTAACCAAAGGTTAAGGCTCTGGTAGTCTGAGGGAAAAGTTGAGGTGTATATTGCCGTGACTAATCCTCGTGTTCTCTGCCTCGGTGAAATTTTATTCGATCGCCTAGCTAATCAGGTGGGGCGATCGCTCGAACAAGTCGAATCCTGGACGCCTTATCCTGGGGGAGCGCCAGCGAATGTGGCTTGTGCGTTGGTTAAGTTGGGAACCCCGGCGGCGTTTATCGGAGCTGTGGGAGTTGATCAGCCAGGAAACCAACTTGTCCAATTACTAGAAGATGTCGGGGTGGATAGTAGTGGTGTCCAGCGCCATCCTACCGCACCAACCCGACAGGTTTACGTCCTGCGCTCAGAAAAGGGCGATCGCGAATTTGCTGGGTTTGGTGATTTTGACACCTCCCAATTTGCTGACGCTTTCCTTGATGCGTCTAAGTTACCCGAATCCTTATTTGAGGGAGCTGATTATTTAGTTTTGGGTACCCTGGAGTTAGCCTATCCCCAAACCCGACAAGCGATTTACAAAGCCCTGGATCTCGCCAATCGCTACGATGTCAAAGTTTTAGTGGATATTAACTGGCGTCCGATGTTTTGGTCAGATCCCAGTAAGGCAAGACCACTGATTGAAGAATTTGTCAAGCAAATCGATTTTCTCAAAATAGCCAAAGAAGAAGGGGAGTTATTCTTTGATACCTCGGATGCAGGGGCGATTACCCATCGTCTAGATTCAGTTGAAGGAGTTTTGGTGACGAATGGAGATCAAGATATAACCTACTGTCTCGGTGAACAGGAGGACACCTTCTCACCCTTTACTATGAATGTGCAAGATACCACAGGGGCGGGTGATGGTTTTGTCGCGGGCTTTATTCACCAACTTTGTCAGAATGGGCTTAAATGTCTAGCGACGCCAGAGTCAGCACGAGATGTGGTCAAATACGCCAGTGCTGTGGGTGGATTAACGACACTCAAACCTGGTGCGATCGCGGCTCAACCCACCCGACGCGAGGTAGAAGCGTTTCTGAAAGACAATAGGTAATGGTTTAACCTTGTTTTTGCGATCGCTCTGTCACCTGATTATCTTGCGATCGCTTCTTGCGTTCTGCATATTCATGAAAGTTCACGACTTGAGGGTCAGAGGCTGCAATATCATGATTAGCATTGGGTAGGGAAACCTCCGGTGGAACGGGTGGAGGCGTCATTGTAAAGTGCTGCATCGGAGGCACTTCAACTTTTTGATACGTGACCCCACGAAATCGAAATGTTTTCACCGATGGTTGTTGCGGGTGTTGTGGCTGAGAAGAACGGATAGCTTGTTCTTTTGGAGAGGAGGTGACACCATTACCTGAATCAGGGACACTCGGTTGAGTCACTGTTGCCAGTTTTCCGTTAACCAGGGTTATTTTTTTCTGGTGTAATAATTCTTTCAACCTGTCCCAATTTTCTTGAGGATTCTCTTTTAACCAAGCGTCCACAGCTTTTATGGCTGGAACAGGAGGTAAGTTAAATTGCATCAAAAGAATAGCGAGAACTTTTCCTTCAGTTGTCATTTTTTTTTGTAAGTTAGGCAGCAAACAGTTAGGACAGTAGATACACTTGAGAGGAGTGATATAAACTCTGGAAAAAGAAAACCCTGATACGAATTCTTCATTTTATTAAGAAAGTTGTCTATAATTGTCTTCGCCATCCGGATGTTACTGCCTCAGCCATTTGGCGTAATTTTTTCAGCTATTTGGCGGATTGACAATATTCGTTATTTGTCATTTGTCATTTGTAATTTGTCATTTGTTGGCTTCCCCAGCTTCCCCAGCTCCCCCAGCTTCCCCAGCTCCCCCAGCTCCCCCAGCTTCCCCGCTCCCCATCTCCTCTACACCTCTACAGTTGCAGATTCAGCGCATTGAGTTGAGCTTGGGCTTTTTGTAGAGATTCATACCATTCCTTTTGTGGATCACTGTCAGCCACAATGCCAGCACCCACTTGTCCCCAAACCGTTGCTCCAGGTTGAGAAGGGCTCGATTTACTATACAGCAACGTGCGGATTAAAATATTTAAGTCCAGGTTTCCCCGCCAATCTAAATAACCGCAAGATCCATAAAATAAGTTACGCTTGACAGGTTCAAGTTCTTCAATAATTTCCATGCAGCGAACTTTCGGACAACCTGTAATTGTCCCCCCAGGGAATACACCTCGAATCAAGTCTATCGGGTCACACTTAGGACTAAGTGTTCCCATAATATTGCTAACCAAGTGCATAACGTGGCTGTAGCGTTCAATAGTGATAAGTTCATTCACTTGTACCGTTCCCCATTCACAAACTTTGCCGATATCATTGCGCTCTAAGTCAACCAACATGATATGTTCGGCTCTTTCCTTCTTATTAGAAATTAACTCTTTTGCTAACTGCTCATCTTGAGTTGAATTAGCGCCACGTTTCCGCGTTCCAGCAATCGGTCGAGTCTCAACTTTTGTCCCAGATAACTGAATCAATCGTTCTGGCGAACAGCTAATCATGGCTCCCCACGGAGTTTGCCAATAACTGGCAAATGGGGAAGGATTAATCTGTTGCAATGCTCGATAAATTGACCAGCTATCCAAAGCAGTATACGCTTCAAACCGCAACGACAAATTCGCCTGGAAGATATCCCCAGCTTGAATATATCGTTTCGCTTGCTGCACCGCCGCCATATAATCGTGCTGAGAGCTGTGGAAAATAGGAGTAATGGGATTACTTTTGTCCGGTTCTGGTGTATTCTTTACTCCTGTCTTCCTATCCGCTTCCTCTAGCTGATGTTGTAGGGAGTCAAGTTGAGCCACATCCGTCGTCGCTAACCAGAGAAGTTGCTGATGATGATCCAGCACCGCAAAGGATTCGGGTTCATACCAGTAGGCGATGGGGAAAGGTAGAGGATTAGTGTTTAGGTGGGGGAGTTGTTCAATCTCCCAGGCTAAGTCATATCCCAGCCATCCTAACCACCCCCCTGTAAAGGGAAGTTCAGCAGGTACAGGCGATTCTGCCTTTTGCACTTGAAGCAGGCGGCGCAGGAAAGGTAGAATGTCTCCCACAGGCGGAGTCCATAGTTGAGGTTGATTCGCAATAAAGCGAGGAGAACCTGCACAAATCGAATATCGAGCCAGATGGGTATTATGTGGCGTCACTGGGCTTTCTAAAAGAGTAGCAATGTGATAATTTTTAGCCAAATTTATTCCCTGTGTCGAATCTCCTTTAGGATGGAGAAATAGCGCCTCAAAGACGTGTGAACCACTACGCTTAGCCAGAGGAAGCTTGCGCCAATGCCAAGGGTGTAGGGGGTTGAGGGAGGATGGGGTGGGTTCAAATAACTCAGTTGCGATCGCGGTATTCACGTCCATTCTGTGGTAAATTTTTCCTGATGCTGTGCTTTTGGCTACAATATTTGTATAACATCAACCCTTTATAGACAATAACAATTTAGTCAATTTCCTGAGCGAGTGAATCTACCTATCCGTCTTCAAGATCCTAAGAATTCCGAAGCAATAGGTTTAAGCAAACTTGGGGAATTTAAGAATAGACATCGAGAAAATAGTGGCAATTTTTTAGCCAAAAGCTGATGAATGAATCGATAACATTTTTACAAACAGGGCTACCCGAAGGTCCCATTGTTGCTTTTACCATTTTACTGTTAGTCAGTTTAACCATTCCGCCATTGTTCGAGCGCTTGGGATTGCCTGGGTTAGTCGGATTGCTGTTGGCAGGAGTCATCCTGGGTTCCAATGGGTTGCAGCTATTGGATGCTGATAGCGAAACCATGAAGCTGCTATCGGATATCGGTAAAATTTATCTGATGTTTGTGGCGGGGCTAGAAATTGACTTGGTGCAGTTTCGCAAGAAAAAACATCGGTCTTTAGTATTTGGATTGATGACCTTTATCGTACCACTCGTCGCCAGTATGATGATTGGGCGATTCTTTGGTTTTGGTTGGAATACATCCCTGCTGATGGGTTCTTTATTTGCCTCCCATACCCTGTTAGGGTATCCTATCGTCCAGCGCTTGGGTTTAGTTGAGAAAGAACCAGTCATTGTTACCATTGGCGCGACAATCTTTACTGATATTAGTGCGTTACTCGTCCTAGCTATCTGTGTTTCGATTAATGCGGGAGACTTTTCTGTCTATAGTTTGCTCCAGCAATTGGTGTCATTAGTCATTTACACCGCCATTGTTTTATTTGGCTTTGATTGGATAGGGAAGGAACATTTTCGGCGGACGGGAGATGATGAGGGCAATCAATTTTTGTTCGTACTCCTGGCGGTGTTTTTGGCGTCGGTAGGGGCGGAAATTATTCAGGTGGATCAGATTGTCGGTGCCTTTATGGCAGGTTTAGCGGTTAATGATGTGGTGGGAAACTCACCCGTGAAAGAAAAAGTGGAGTTTGTAGGTAGTGTTTTATTTATCCCCTTTTTCTTTGTAGACATGGGCTTACTTCTAGATATTCCTGTGTTTATCGAAAGCCTCACCACCAGTTTTTGGCTCACCCTAGCAATTGTCGTGGGATTGCTGGGGAGCAAATTCCTCGCCGCCGCGATCACAAAAGTCCTCTATCGTTACAGTTTTAACGAGATGATGGTGATGTGGTCTCTGTCTATCCCCCAAGTCGCTGCCACCCTAGCCGCCGCATTGGTTGGTTTGCAGGTAGGGTTAATCACAGACACCGTCTTTAACAGCGTCATTGTCTTGATGCTAATCACCTCAATTTTGGGTCCTCTATTAACCGGGAAATTTGCCCCGAAACTCCCTTTACCGAAAGCCAGCCCGAAAATTAGCCAGTCCAAACTTTGGTGGGAAAATCATCGCTTTGAACGGTTAGAGGAACAAGAGCCAGCTCCGTTTAGGATAGTCGTGCCAGTTAGCAAAAGTCAAACCAAGGGGTATTTAATTGAAATGGCAGCCCTGATAGCGCGTCATCAATCCGGTCAAATTATACCGTTGTCCATTTCTCCAGCGCATACCTACATGGACGAACCCCAGATGCAGGTTAACCTGCGTCATAGTCGGCGACTCCTAAACAAAGCGCTAACGGTTAGTTCGGAGTTTGAAGCTGATGCAAAACCTTTACTGCGAATTGAGAATGACATCGCCTCTGGAATTGTTCACACCGCCCGTGAACAAGATGCCAGTTTAATTGTCATGAGTTGGCGCAAAAATACCGGATTGCGGGCACGTTTGTTCGGCACAATCATTAACCGAGTATTTTGGGCATCTCACTGTCCAGTTGCGGTAATGCGACTCTTAGATGAACCCGTCAACCTGCGTAAAATTTTGGTACCCGCGAAGAATTTCTCGCCGCAGACAATCCGCACGGTGAGATTTGCTCAACTCCTGGCTGATACCCATCAAGGGGAGGTGAAACTGCTGCACGTTTGTCCGGCTAAAACAGCACCTTCTGACATAGCGGCGATTGAAGACGAGTATATCAATATGCTGAATGTCACGGGAGGGCATGTCAAATCAGAGGTGCAAGTGATTAAAGTTGACGATGTGGCGCTGGCGATTTTGAAAGTAGCTAAGTTAGCGGATATGGTCATTTTGCGCTCTTTGCGTCGCCGTACTATTGCGGGGTTAGGGGTGAGTGATATTACCACACAATTGATTAAAGAACTTAGCTGCTCATTAGTTTTGTTTGGGGAACCGTATTAAGGGCAATGGTACTGAAAAACGTGCATTTTTGGATTTCTGAAACCCTTGATATACCGTATAGTGTTGAATAACGCTGAACAATGGATTCAGGAGAAGCACCATCCTGAAAAGCGCGAATTACTAACTCCAGCAAAACCCTTGAATTTCCGACTCGAATCGCTCCTGTTGAATCCTCAAAAAGAGGTGGCATTTCACGCTCTAAAGTCAGACTCATTTACTAATGTCTCCTACAGGTCTACATTATAAATAATCATAACTGAAATCAACCGCGCTCGGATTGGATATCAGTTGTTGTGATCATTGGCACAAAAATCTTTACTTATCATAATTTTGCCTACTATGAATCCCTACACTATTATTGATCAAACTCAATGCCAACGAGTCAGCGATGGTATAACGCGATCGCTCCTGGAAAACTGCGAGAATGCGCCCCGCATCCTGGTACTCGTTTGGTCTCAACTCGGTGACTTTGACACACTCGAATATGCCTGGTGGTTACAGCGAGAGGCTGAACAGTTGCAAGCTAAGGGAATCGCCATTCGTGCAGTAGGGATAGGTAATCTGGATTCAGGAAAACAATTTTGTCACTATACCGGATTTCCGGCGGAGTGGTTGTTTGTTGATCCAGAGGCTCAATTACATCGCCAGCTTAACCTCTATCCTGGGTTAAATCTCAAACTTCCGGGACTTTCTACCTCACAAAGGGCTTGGTTAAATCTACTCTTAATGTGTGCGGGGATTGGTAGCCCAGGTACGCTTGCAGAAGTATTTCGCGGTTATCGGGGCGATCGCAATGCACCTCAGCTTATTGGCGATGAGGAAGTTGTGAAAGCAAAACCTTTACCCCCACTCAAAGGCTCATTTTTTCAATTCGCTGGGGGAAGTGGATATCAGCGCCCCTTTGAACTCGCCACCTTGAGACTACGGAATATGGTAGAAGTGTTAAGCCATTGGCAAACCTACGTTCCCAATCCCGCCTACATGACACAGCGAGGTGCAACCTTCCTCTTTGACGCCGACGGTAACGTATTGTACGAACATCGCGATCGCGGAATACTCGGCTTTGCTGCCAACATGAGCCGCCCATTATCATTTTTAGATGAAATAGGGTAAAAGGGTAGAAGGGTAGCGATCGCATCGATTCCGGAATACAAGTACAGACAATTGGTGATTGAGTAAGAAAGAAAGTTTTATGTAGGGGCGGGTTTTACTATTATCATTTTTTACCTTACCCATCTGTAACTAAAACCACCCCGATGTAGAGACGTAGCATGCTACGTCTCTACTCCTTCAAAGATATACCCTAATCATGAACTATTGTTTTCCCAAACCAAATTCCCCTTTCCTCTGGATTCCCAGCAATCTTCTCCTCAGCCTTCTCATCTTCATCAGCACAGCCAATGCCGAAATAATCCCCGATAACGATAACTTTTCAACCAACACCAACATTACCAATGGTGAGATTCAAGGCGGAATCCGCACCGGAAATCATCTCCTCCACAGTTTTGAAGAATTTTCTATTCCTACCAACTCCCAAGCCATCTTTAAACTGACTCCCCAAAACCTAGACATAGAAACCATTATTAGCCGCGTCACAGGCAACAAAACATCCATCATAGATGGCATCCTTGCCGCAGATGGCACCGCCAACCTAATCCTAATTAACCCCAACGGAATTATAGTTGGCGCTAATGCACAACTTAATATCAATGGTTCCTTTTTAGCCAGTACCGCGAATAGTGTTATTTTTGCTGATGGCAGTGAATTCAGCACCACCAATCCCCAACTCCCTCCCCTGCTCACCCTTAACGTACCGATTGGTTTACAGTTTGGTGAAAATCCAGCACCGATTATTCATCAAGCAAATAGTAATTTATCAGTCGATTCCGGTCAAACCTTAGCCCTAGTGGGAGGAAATTTATCATTAAATGGAGCCAATTTAACAGCACCACAAGGACGAATTGAATTAGGAAGTGTGGCAAGTTCTGGACTCGTTCATCTAACTCCAATAACCCCAGGTTTTACCTTCGAGTATTCTGATATACCACAATTTGGCATGATTAACTTAACCAATGCCACAGCCGTTAATACCAGTGGTTTAGGTGGTGGCACAATTCGAGTGCGGGGGGGACAAGTCACCCTGACTCAAGGCTCAAACCTAGTGGCGGAAACCTTCAGTAATGTGAACGGCGGCGGGATTGATATTCAGGCAAATCAGATAAAACTGCAAGGTTCCTTTGCTTCTACCTCTACATTTGGTGCAGGTACAGGAGGAAATCTGACCCTTCGTGCTGACCAAGTGAACGTGACTGGCACAACTCCTTTAGAACCCTCACGGCAGATTTTATTCGGCACATTTAATCCACTGAATCTTAGTAATGGCTTATTTAGCTTTAGTGGTGGACAGGGTAATGCTGGACATTTAACCATTGAAACCGACCAATTGATTGTACAGAACGGCGCGATGATATTAACCGCAGCCTTGGCTGAGGGTAAGGGTGGCAATTTAACCTTAAACGTTTCGGAGTTAGCCGATTTAACCAATGGGTCTCTGTTACTAACAGGAACCACGGATAAAGGAAATGCAGGTGATTTCACAATTACGGCTAATCAATTGAGAGTGCTAGACGGTACATCCCTAAGCACCACGCCTGGCGGTACAAGTCAGGGTCAAGGGGGAAATCTAACCGTAACCGCTGAATTGGTGGAACTTAGAGGAACTCCAGCCAATGCAGTTGTTCCTGGCGGGTTGTTCACAACAACGCTGGGTGCGGGGGATGCGGGTGATTTTACCCTGAATACAGGTCAACTCATCGTTGCTGATGGGTCACAAATCTCAGCGTCGGCGGCGGGTGGGGGACGAGGAGGAAATCTTATGATTAACGCTGATACGGTGGACTTGAGGGGAATTTCTGCTGATGGTCAGTTTTTAAGTGGTTTGTTTACGTCGTCATCGCTGTTAACCGTAGAAGGACAAAGGGGAACAGCACCCGCTGGAGATTTAATGATTACCACACAACGCTTAAGTGTCCAGGATGGCGCTCAAATTTCCGCCGCTACAGGGAGTGCAGGGACAGCCGGAACGTTAACGATTAATGCAGTTGAATCGGTAACCGTGGCGGGTGTGGCGACGGGTGTTGATCCCGGTGTCGAACGTGTCTCCTTTGGCATCATTGGTGATGGTATCGTACCCAGTGCGATTGAAGCGAATACGAGTGGTGCAGGTGGCGCGGGGGATTTGCAGATTCAAACCGGAGAGTTAAATGTGTGGGATGGCGCAGAAATTGGCGTCAGGGGGACAGCATCGGGTGCTGCTGGTAATTTGGATATTATCGCTAATTCGATTTGGCTGGACAATCAAGGGGCAATTAGTGCAGCTACGGTGGCGGGGACAGAGGGAAATATTCGACTCGACGCCTCGAATGTGTTGCTGCGGCGCAATAGTCAGATTACGACGAATACTGAGAACAGTGATGGGGGTAATATCCGCATCAATACCAATCTTTTAGTCGCGATCGATAATAGTGATATCACGGCTAATGCTCGTCAAGGTCAAGGGGGTCGTGTTAGTATTACAGCTCAAGGTATTTTTGGCACTCAGTTTCGGGATGAACTGACCCCCAATAGTGATATCACTGCCACATCAGATTTAGGACCACAATTTAATGGTCTGGTGACTCTCAATATTCAGGGGATTGACCCGAATCGGGGATTAGTTCGCTTACCGGAAAAGTTTACTGAACCCAGTGATCAAATTGCCACAGGTTGTGTCGCTGAAACTGGAAATTCCTTTGTCGTGACGGGACGCGGTGGATTACCCGAAGACCCCAGTCAAATTTTACGTGGTCGAACCCTTTGGCAAGATTTGCGAACTTTTGATTTGGCTGAAGAAAATCTGGAGGAGACGGGACGTGGAGAAAAGCGACAGCAATTCCCATCGACAAGAGAGGAAATACATCCAGAGGAAAACCTGACCTCTCGCCGTTCTTCTATTGTGGAGGCTAAAGGATGGGTTATTGATGGCGATGGTAATGTTGAACTGGTGGCGAATATTCCTAATAATAGACTGAGGGGGCTAGAGTCATCCAGAACATCTCATTGTTATTAAATAAAACAGTAGGTTGGGTCGAGATACAAGACCCAACACAAGCCAATGCTGCAAGGGATAGAGGAGAAGGGGAAGCAGGGGAAGCAGGGGAAGCAGGGGAAGCAGGGGAAGCAGGGGAAGCAGGGGAAGCAGGGGAAGCAGGGGAAGCAGGGGAAGCAGGGGAAGCAGGGGAAGCAGGGGAAGCAGAGGAAGCAGGGGGAGAAAAAGTTAAATTTAGAGGTTATCCGAGCGGTATGGCAACAGAAGTTAACTTGATACGGTTGGGTTTCACTCCGTTCAACCCAACCTACTTTAGTAATGACTTAAATTAACAATCACCTATGGGAAGTTTTATTCAGAAAAAATCATTTATATTACTTTTATTAACCGGGAATTTATTTGTTGACTTACTGGTTTCGAGTAAGATAGCTCATGCCCAGGTTATCCCTGATGACACATTGCCCCAAAATACAGTGGTCACTGAAGATGGTAATATTAGTGAGATTCAACAAGGGACAAGAGTAGGCGATAATCTATTCCACAGTTTTGAGGATTTTTCTGTTTCTGAAGGTTCAACAGCATTTTTTAACCTGGAAACGATTAATCAGGATGTCCAAAATATTATCAGCCGAGTTACTGGGAATAAAACGTCACAAATTAATGGCATAATTAAAATTAATAATGCCGCCAATTTATTTTTAATTAACCCTCAAGGTATTGTCTTTGGCGCGAACGCCCAACTCGATGTTGATGGCTCCTTTTTAGCCAGTACAGCCAATAGCATTCAGTTTCCCGATGGGCGGGAGTTTAGCGCCACCAATTCCTCAACCCCACCCTTATTATCAATAAATGTACCGATTGGTTTGCAGTTTGGTTCAAATCCGGCTCCAATCAGCAATCAATCGACGGCTGGCTTACAAGTAAATTCAGGTCAAACCTTAGCCCTAGTCGGTGGCGAACTGCGGTTTCCGGGAGGACATTTGACAGCACCCCAAGGGCGAATTGAATTAGGTAGTGTTGGTGAGAATAGTTTTGTCCAGATTACGCCAACCATTAATGGCTTCACTTTGGGATATGAAGAGGTGAAAAATTTCCAAGATATTAACCTATCCCAGCAATCAGTCATAGACGTAAGTGGTACAGGTAGCGGGTTTATTCACATCCAAGGTGGTCAGGTGAACCTGACGCAAGCCTCACAGATTCGTGCAGATACACAGGGTAATATTGACGGCGGTGATATTACGATTCAAGCGGAACAATTGAACCTAAAAGAGGGCGCTTTTGTTTCGGCGTCTACCTTTGGTGATGGGGCGGCTGGTCGCTTAATGGTCAATGCTGCATCAGTGGAAATTATTGGCATAAGAAATCTACAAGAGGTATTAGATACACTTTTTGAGGAGAAAACAATTACCCTTCCGGAGTTGGGTACGGGTCTATTTTCGCTAAGTTTCGGTTCTGGTGCGGCAAATAGCTTAATCATTAATACGGAAACATTAAGTTTGCAAGAGGGTGGTTTTATCTCAACCTCTCCCTTTAGCACGGGTTCAGGCGGCGATATGATGGTGAGGGCGTCTGAATCGGTGGAATTGGTGGGTTCAGAACTATTTGCTGATAGTTATGGCAAGGGAGATGCAGGTCAACTAACCGTACAAACCCGACAGTTAAGGGCGAGCGAAGGGGGGGGAATATTTAACTCTACGTTTAGTACAGGGCGTGGCGGAAATGTGCTGATTCAAGCCTCTGATTCGATTGAACTGATGGGTACAACACCCGATGGTCGATTTAAAAGTGCGATCGCCTCTAATGCGTTTCAGGATGCAACTCAATCCACGGGAACTGTGAGCATTGAGACTCAACGCTTAACGATTCGAGAGGGGGCGGGAATTGGCGCAGCTACGTTAGGTGCCGCTCAAGGGGGAACAGTGACGATTCAGGCGTCAGATCGGGTGGAACTGATTGGGACTTCAGCAAATGGTCAAGAGTTGAGTAGTTTGAATACCCAAAGTTTTGGCGAGGGCGCAGCAGGAGATATTGAGGTTTATACTCGGCAATTAGTCGTGCGGGATGGTGGAGTGGTTTCAACCACCACGCAAGATACTGGGCGGGCGGGGCGAGTCGTGATTCGAGCCTCAGAGTCTGTGGAAGTGAGTGGTGTTTCCGCTGATGGCAAGTTTCCCAGTAGTTTGCGATCTGATGCATCGTCTGATTCTGTTCCCAGTGGTTTTATTCCACCGCCTCAGACTGAGGTATTGGGAGAAGCGGGAGATGTCACGATTGAGACAGGACGTTTAATCATCCAAGATGGAGCAGAAGTCACGGTCAATGGTGAAAAGTTCGCCGCCGCAGGGAATTTGAGAGTTGATGCTGACTTGATTTGGTTAAACAACGGTAGTCGAATTTCAGCGACAACCCTGGCGGGAACAGAGGGAAATATTACGCTACAAACGCAAAATTTATTGCTACAGAATCAGAGTCAAATTAGCACGAATGCGGAGAATACCAATGGCGGTAATATTACGATTGATACCGATACGTTAGTCGCCCTGAACAATAGTGATATCAGTGCCAACGCCCAAGCGGGATCAGGAGGTCGAGTTACGATTAATGTGTTTGGTATTTTTGGCATAAAATGTCGAGAACGAAAATGTCGAGAACGGTTAACTCCGGAGAGTGATATCACAGCCACATCAGCCCTAGGACCAGAATTTAGCGGTATCGTCAATATCAATATTCAGGCGATTGATCCCAATCAAGGATTAATCCGGTTACCAGAAAACTTTACTGAATCCAATAACCAAATTGTTACAGCTTGTGATGTGGAGCAAGGCAATTCCTTTGTGGTAACTGGACGAGGAGGTTTACCCGAAGACCCCACTCAAACCCTGCG
This sequence comes from Coleofasciculus sp. E2-BRE-01, assembly GCF_040221695.1. NCBI lineage: Bacteria > Bacillati > Cyanobacteriota > Cyanophyceae > Coleofasciculales > Coleofasciculaceae > Coleofasciculus > Coleofasciculus sp. E2-BRE-01. The sequence goes on from NZ_JAVKEA010000208.1 coordinate 113,439, forward strand.
AGGTCGAACCCTTTGGCAGGATTTACGGGTTCTGGCGTTGAATGAAGATGAAGGAGATCCTGTAGAGACGTTGCCTGCAACGTCTGGGAACGGGGCTAGTAGAGACGTGACCGTGGAACGTCTGGGAGATAGAAGAGAATCTCTCTCTGAGCGTCATTCGCCCATCGTAGAAGCTCAAGGATGGATTATTAATTCCCAAGGTCAAGTTGAGTTAGTGGCTCATGTTCCTGACGTTACTCCCCACAGTTCCTGGTATGGAGCAGCAAAATGCTTAAATTAAGTTATAAGCACGTCCTCGAACGAAATTAAGCCCTGAACTAAAGTACTCTAAGAGAAGCCGCTCCGCGTCTACTGGCTCAAAGCTTAAACCCGTTAAAACGGGTTCAAAGACTGACCTAGTAAGCTTCAGCTTACTTGAGCTTAAAGATTAAAAAAATTATTTTCTGGGTCTAAATTGGCGATATTCAGATCAAGGAGCGTGCCATTGCATTTAGGAAAGCTTGTTACAGCAGGTTGCGCTGGTCTATTTAAAAATCAAAAGGCTGAAGAACTGCTAAAAGCCCTATATAATCAGTATTTCTCCCCCCTATTGCCTATTGCCTGTTTTATTCTTTCCCTCATGACTTTTTTGCCCCAAATCAGACTGAAAACAGTTATCAGGCGATCGCGAACTCAAAAAATAGCGATATTCTCCTCACGCCTCAAGGTTTTCAGTCGCTGTATCGGGTTAGGATTACTCACATTGTTCCTGATAACGTGGGTTTTTCCCACCCTAGCGCAGCATCCGCCGATACCGCTTACGGGATCAACTCAGATTCAAGTCTTGAGTCGGGAACAGGGAACTCTTAACAAGGAACAGGATATAAACTCCGTTCAGGAGGATGACAAGGCTTTAACTCAACTCGAACAAGGCAAAGCCCTCTATGCGGCGGGGCGCTTTTGGCAAGCGATTAGGGTTTGGCAACAGGCGATGCAAGCGTATCAAGCTCAAGGCGATCGCATCCACCATGCCCTGAGTTTAAGTTATCTCTCCTTAGCCTATCAAGAGTTGGGACAATGGCAAGAGGCGGAACAAGCAATTACCCAAAGCTTAAATCTAGTCGCTAATCTGCTCAAACCCACCTCCAATCATCAACGCCTTCTCGCCCAACTGCTGAATACTCAAGCCAGTCTCCACTATGCCCAAGGACAAATGGAAGCGGCTTTAGAAACCTGGAAACAGGCAGAACAGGCGTATCAAGACGAGGGGGATCAAACGGGTATATTCGGGAGTCAAATTAATCAAGCCCAAGTTTTACAAGCGTTGGGACTCTATCGGCGATCGCAGATTACCTTAGAGCGAGTGCAAACCCAACTCCAAACTCAACCCGATTCGTTACTCAAAGCCGCCGGATTACGCAGTCTGGGCGTCGCGTTGCAAGTGGTGGGTAATCTGGAGGAATCGCAACAGGTTTTGCAGCAAAGTTTGGCAATAACTCAGCGCTTGGATGCAGTCGCTGAGCAAAGTGCGACGCTATTTAGCCTGGGAAATACAGCTAGAGCGTTACAGGAATTTGAAGATGCGATCGCCTATTATCAACAAGCCGCCTCAACAGCAACCACCCCTCTTACCCAAGTGGAAGCCCAACTCAACCAACTCAGCCTGCTAATTGAAACCCAAAATTGGACAGACGCTCAAGCTTTAGTTCCTCAAGTTCAGGTTCAATTATCCAATTTACCCCTAAATCGGGCGGCAGTTTATGCTCAAGTGAATTTCGCTGAGAGTTTGATAAAAATGGGGAGCAGAGGTGCAGGGGAGCAGAGGGAGATGGGGGAGTTATCTCAACACTTAGTCAGGGCGGGTTTTGTCAAAACGTTACCATCAATAGCTAACAGAAAGTCCCTAAACCCGCCCCTACACACTCAAAACCATGCCCTCGAAGGTTCTGAAGGGTTTCCCGGCGCGATCGCACAATTGTTAGCTAGAGCGATCCACCAAGCCAGACAGCTTAATGATAAGAGAGCCGAGTCTTACGCCTTGGGTCAATTGGGACATCTTTATATGGAGACACAACAGTGGTTAGAGGCGCGAGAGTTAACCGAAGATGCGTTAAGTTTGGCGCAAGGAATACAAGCCACTGAAATCGCCTATCGTTGGCAATGGCAACTGAGTCAGATACTCCAACATCAAGGTAATCTGACAGGTGCGATCGCGGCAAATCGGGAAGCCGTTCATACCCTGCAATCCCTACGCCGTGATTTGGTGGCGATTAATCCTGATGTGCAATTTTCCTTTCGGGAAACCGTTGAACCTATTTATCGCAATTTGGTGGAATTGCTCTTAAGCAATCAGCCCACACCAGAGCAGCTCACCCAAGCTCGTGAAACCATTGAATCCCTGAGATTAGCGGAACTAGAGAACTTCTTTCGGGAAGCCTGTTGGCAAGTTCAACGCCAAGCCATTGACCAGATTGATCCCCAGGCTTCGGTGATTTACCCAATTATTTTGCCTAATCAGTTTGCCGTTATTGTCTCCCTACCTGGAAAACCCCTGCGCTATTTTCAAACGGAGTTAGCTGAAACTCAAATAGACAGCACCATTGAGCAGCTACTACAAGCCTTAAATCCAGTATGGTCAAACAAAGAACGGTTACGCCTGTCCCAACAACTTTATGATTGGTTGATCCGACCGATTGAACCGGAGTTAAAAGAGAATGAGATTAAAACCCTCGTTTTTGTTCTGGATGGTGCTTTGCGGAATTTACCCATGGCGGCGCTTTATGATGGACAACAGTATTTGATCGAGAACTATAATATTGCGCTATCGGTCGGATTACAACTGATCGAGCCGCGATCGCTCCTTCCTCAGCAACTGAAAGCCTTAACTGCTGGACTCACCGAGGCGCGGGACGGTTTTCCAGCTCTCCCCGCCGTGAAGTTGGAAGTGGAAAACATCGCCGCCCAAATTCCGACTAAGGTCTTTTTAAATCAACAGTTTACCCATCAAGCGCTGCAAGAGCAAATTGAAGCGACTCCCTTCCCAGTGGTTCATCTAGCGACTCATGGACAGTTTAGTTCCAAAGCCGAGAACACATTTCTGCTCACTTGGAATAGTCGTATCAAGGTGAAAGATTTGGATCAACTCCTGCAAGCCAGACAGCGACAGAATACCAACCCGATTGAACTGCTGGTTCTCAGTGCTTGCCAAACGGCGACAGGGGACAAGCGAGCGGCTTTGGGACTGGCGGGATTAGCCGTGCGATCGGGCGCTCGTAGTACTCTAGCAACCTTATGGTCAGTTAATGATGAATCGACGGCTCAGTTGATGGTTGAGTTTTATCGACAACTCACCCAATCTCAAGTGAGTAAAGCTCAAGCCCTGCGTCAGGCTCAACTCACTCTTCTACGTCAACCGAATTATCAGCATCCCTTTTACTGGGCGCCCTTTGTTTTAGTCGGAAATTGGCTTTGACGCAAAGGCTATTCCCTGTTAAGTGGGTGGACACAATTAAAGTTAACGGTTGAGATTAGGGAACAGGGAACACCTCGACTTCGCTCGGTGTGTAACAGGGAACAGGGAACAGTAAGGGTTTGAGGGCGATTTACTTGCACTTAATACAGTACCGTTTTCTAAATCAACTTTAATCGTCGTCAAAAGCTTTATTTTTAAGGATTTCCGGTTTTTGCAGTAAGCCCTACCTATTGTCTAAGGATTGACAAACGTGAAGAATTTATGTTTATAGGCACGGTTCATTCCACGTTATGATACTATACTGGGTATTAATAATAATTAAGGGGTGTGACCCCACACTCCACTATAAAAACTAAGTGTTAAGCGGGGCGACACATCCAGGGTTGTAGGTACTCTCTCATTCTTCAGTTGCTTTACTAGGGGATTGGTATACTCAAAAATAAATAGACAAGTTGCCATTAATTTAGTAAAATGCGTGTTTTATTTGTCTGTCTGTTATGGGATGCCGCTTAAAATCCCTGTGATGCACTACAACTCATTCTTCTTCACGAGGGTTTTTTATCATGGCTTGGAAACATACACCTCAACCGCTTGCATTTTTGTCAGTAGGTCTTTTCCTAAAGCTGCTACTGGTTAGTAGTTTAGCAGTATCATTACGTGCTGAAACCATACCCCTGTCTGAAACAGCCAGTGCGACCTTTATTCCCGACAGGAAAGGAGCGCCCAAAGATTCAGCCGGGGGAGCCTCACGGGATGGTGGTGTATGTCCCAATGACACAAGTGAGCTGGGAACATCAGTCACACCGTTCCAATTAGCCACAAATCATGGATTCACGGTAGCCGAACGTCCCACATTCTTTGTTTACATCCCACCAACAGTAGCTCAAGACGCTGTATTTATTCTCAAGGATGAAACAGAAGAGTATTTCTACCAAAAAACTGTGTCACTTCCTAACCAGAGAGGTTTGGTCAGCTTTAAATTGCCCCTTGATGCACCAACTCTGGAAATTGGCAAGACCTATCAGTGGTCGTTTTTACTCATTTGCGGACAATCCCTCCGACCCGATAGTCCTAAAGTAGAAGGGCAAATTCAGCGCATTCAACCTGATCCCGCCTTACTCAGCAAACTTCAGCCCTGGTCTCCTGTCGATAGAGCCGCTTTTTATGGAGAGGAAAGTATTCAATAACAAGGGTTTCAGGCGTTTTTATTAGGGGTATTTGACCGGACATGATATCAAACGTCAATTTGATGAAAGATGCCCAAAATCTATCTGTGGGCATTTTTTATTAATTAACTAGATGTGAGACCATAAGTAAGTCATTGATGATAGCGTCAATGGCAATAGTTTCATTAAAGATTAAACATACAGCATTTCTCAGTCTAGTGAGGTGCAGTAACAAGACGAAATTAGCCTCTGTGAGCGCAAAAGTCTTATTCTCAATGTACCTCACCAGCATGGAAAAGGCTGTATACCTCTTTGAAAAAGTCTCTGAGGGGAATTCAACTAGCTGAAGTCGGATTTAAAAATAAAAAGGAGGAAACTTGCAAATTACGAAGGAGTTAACAAACCACTCATTTGAGTATTATTACTTAGTCTTCTTTGGAGTCACTCTTGTCCGATACTTTCTGATTGCTGGGGGAGCCTATTGGCTCTTTTATGTCGTTCTGGGAAAGTCCCTCGCCAACAACAGTTTGCGTCTGAAGCCACTTATGAATGATTCCATCTGGAATGATATCGTATTATCGGTTTTATCGGCAACTGTTTTTGCTTTTTGTGCAGCGCTAATCTTATCAGAGTACGGTTTGGGAGTAACGCTCCTCTATACTAACCCAGATGAATATGGACTGTGGTATATAGGAGTTAGTTTTGTTGCAGTGCTTGTGCTTCAGGATACATACTTTTACTTTATCCACCGCCTTTTTCACCACCCTTGGCTGTTTAAATGGATGCATTCTGGACACCACCGTTCGGGAGAACCAACCCCGTGGAGTTCCTTCGCATTTGATCTACCCGAGGCAATTATACAGTCACTCTTCTTTGTCGTTATCATCTTTATCGTCCCGCTCCATTTCATCACCTTAGCGGCGGCACTGATTACGATGACAATATGGGCAGTAGTGTCTCATTTGGGATTCGAGCTATTTCCCTCATCATTTCTTCACCACTGGCTGGGGAAGTGGTTTATCGGGGCAACCTATCATTCAATACATCATCGCCAGTACACTGTACACTACGGATTGTATTTCACGTTCTGGGATAAGTTGCTTGGTACTTAACTGCCTTGGATGTCCAGCCCCCACCTCCGTAAGTTAGGCGTTTAGCAAAGGAATAGTGTAAAAATCGGAATGTGGGTGAATCAATATCGTTTACAATAAGTACATTTGCTCACAAATTCTTTCAATTTAAACAGCTAAGAATCATTGGGTTATGCTGCAAAGACTATATGTACACAACTTCAGATGCCTCGAAAACTTTGAGCTGATTCTAAAGGAAATGTCATCTGCTCTGTTGATTGGAAAAAATGGTTCAGGTAAATCAACGATTGCCGATGCATTAGAAGTACTTCAGAAAATTAGTCAAGGTGTCAATAGAATGCGCGACCTTGAACAATTAGACATTATTAGCTTGAAAGATTTTGCTCGAAGAAGATCTGATGTTCCGATTCGCTTTGAAATAGAAGTATTACTTGATCATAAATTGTACAACTATGTTTTAGCATTAGAGTTACCGGAAAAATTTAGAGAACTGCGAGTTTCTGAGGAGCAATTGCTAGTTTCAGGAGATCCAATTTACTCTCGAAAAGAAGCTCAAGTCACTCTTTACAGCAGCACCCAAAATCGTGAGGCTCAGTTTCGGTTGGATTGGCATCTGGTTGCCCTTCCCGTAATTCAGGAGCAATCTGAGACTGATCCGCTTCATATTTTTAAGACTTGGCTAGCTCAGATGATCATTTTAGCGCCAATCCCCAGCTTGATGACAGGAGACTCCAAGGGCGACACCTTGGAGCCAAGGCGAGATGGTTCAAACTTTGGGGAGTGGATTTCTGGATTACTCAGTCGCTATCCTGCTGCCTACACAAAGATTTATAGATATCTCCGAGACGTTATGCCAGATATTCAAGATTTTTTGAATGAACCAGTTGGCAAAGACTCCAAAAGCATGATTGTTCGGTTTGAAGCCAATAATGCGAATCTTCATATTAATTTTAAAGACTTATCTGACGGTGAAAAATGCTTTTTTGTTTGCGCTGTTGTGTTAGCTGCTAACGAATATTATGGTTCAAGTTTTTGCTTCTGGGATGAACCGGAAAATTATCTTTCCTTGTCAGAAATTGGCTATTTTGTAATGTCATTGCGACGTTCATTTAAGCAGAAAGGGCAAATTTTAGCGACATCACACAATGAAGAAGCTATCCGAAAGTTTTCGGATGACAATACTTTTGTCCTTGATCGAAAAAGTCACTTAGAGCCAACTTTGGTCAGATTGCTCAGTGATATACCAGTGACAGGCGATCTGATAAATACCTTGATTTGTGGCGACATAGAGCTATGAGTCCAAACCAGTATAAACCTCACATTCTTGTGTTACCTGAAGATGATGCTAATCGCCAGATTGCCAATGGATTTCTTCAATCTCCAAACCTTAATGCTCGTGCTATTCAAGTCCTGCCACCCGCTGGTGGTTGGCAAAGAACTGTGGAACAATTCATCAACGATTATGTGCCGACAATGCGAAAATTCTCACAAAGAATGATGGTGTTGCTGATTGACTTTGATAACCGTGAAAATCGGTTGAGTTACGCACAGAGTCAAATTCCAGATGACCTCAAAGAAAGAGTATTCATTCTGGGAGTGCAATCTGAACCTGAGAATTTAAAGCGAGACATCAACAAGAGTTTTGAGGAAATTGGAGACGTTCTGGCACAAGACTGTTCGGATAACACGAATGAGTTGTGGGAACATGAGCTTCTCAAACATAACAAAACTGAGTTAGAGCGTATGATTGTATCTGTCAAACCCTTTCTGTTCAATTAAAAGTTACCCCCTTTTGCCACGGCGATTAAAATCACTGCTACATAAACAAAGTTCGTTTACACGGACTGGGTTATGATACTAAATCAGCCTTTGTCATCCCCTTTATCCCTTAGCTCTCTGACAGGGAAAAACTTTTCCGCTTAAGTTGATACCAATGCACGTCGGTGCGCCCCTACAGTGTTGGTGCTTGGCGCAAAGGAATCGTTTTAAAGGCACGAATCAAATCGGCTTGACGAATCGGTTTACTAATATAATCATCCATCCCCGCCTTTAAACACGTTTCTCGGTCTTCCTGCATCGCATTAGCTGTCAGCGCCACAATCCAAGGGCGCTGGGAGTAGTTTTGGCAGATATAACGGGTAGCGGTTAAACCATCCATTTCCGGCATCTGTATATCCATTAATATGACATCGTAGGATTGACGGGAGATGGCATCAAGAACTTCCTGTCCATTACTGACCAAATCAGCTTGATAACCTAAACGTTTTAACAGCAACAATTCTACCTTTTGATTGACTATATTATCTTCAGCCAAAAGAATCCGTAACGGCAACTGTTGGGCAAGAGGTGAATCTCCAGATTTGGGCAAAGCCGATTTAGACTCAACAGAAGTCGCCTGTCTCACTAAAATTTGAGTCAAAGTATTATAAAGTTGCCCAAGTTTAATCGGTTTAGGTAAAAAAGCAGCAAAATGACGCTCAATTAAAGACGTTTTCGTTGTCAATTTTCCTATAGGCGTTAATAATACCAAAGGCAATTCTTTGAAACCTGATTGGTTGTGGATTTGTAGACCCAGAGTTAGCCCGTTCATTTCGGGCATTTGCCGATCGATAATTGCCACATCAAAGGCTTCTTTCTGATTGAGCCAAGCCAAGGCTTCATTCCCCGATTGAGTACTTCGGGCAATCATGCCCCAACATTGGGTTTGCTGGGTTAAAATTTGGCAACTTGTCGGATTATCATCAATAATTAAAACTCGTTTACCCGCAAGCTGAGGTTGAGGAGTTGTTAAATTCGGTTCAGACGTATCTTGATCTACCGTTAAGACAACACAGAAGGAAAAAGTAGACCCTTCACCCAAGGTACTGTCTACCCAAATTTCTCCCCCCATCATTTCACTTAATTGTTTAGAAATAATTAAACCGAGTCCCGTACCCCCATACTGGCGAGTGGTTGAAGAATCCAGTTGACTGAATCGTTGGAATAAGCGGTTAAAGCGGTCTTTAGGAATACCAATTCCTGTGTCTTTTACCGAAAACAAAATACAAAGAGTCGGCGAGGTATGGCTATCCTGGTTTTGAGTCGAATCGGTGACATAGCAATGTTCAACCTTGACTGAAACGCTAACTTCCCCCACATCAGTGAACTTAATTGCATTACTCAACAAATTGATGAGAATTTGGCGCAGGCGGGTGACATCTCCGACCAGAGTAGAGGGGACTTCTGGGTCAATAAAATAAGTTAATTCTAATCCCTTTTGTACTGCTTTGGGCGCAAACAGATCAACAGCAGTTTCCAGACAGTCACGTAGATTAAAGGGTTTGAATTCAAGTTCTAGTTTACCCGATTCAATCTTGGCAAAATCTAACACATCATTAATTGTGATCAGTAGAGTTTCCCCACTTTGGCGAATCGTTTCTACCAAGTCCTGTTGGTGGGCATCCAGTTTTGTATTCTCTAAAATTCCGGTTAACCCAATCACCGCATTTAGAGGGGTGCGGATTTCATGGCTCATGGTTGCCAGGAATTCACTTTTCGCTCGGTTAGCGGCTTCTGCGGCTTCTTTTGCCTCTGCTAGGGTGGCATTTTGGGCTTGGAGTTGCTGTTGAATCTGGCGTAACGTGAGTTGAGTTTTAACCCGCGCGATTACTTCTTCGAGTTGAAATGGCTTTGTAATATAGTCTACGCCACCTACCTCAAAGGCTCTCACTTTATCCCAGACTTCATCAAGGGCGCTCAAGAAAATTACCGGAATTTCGGCGGTTTGTTCGTCAGATTTTAAGCGTTGACAAACTTCATACCCATCCATTTCCGGCATTTTAATATCCAGCAAAATTAAATCCGGCGGATCAGTATTAACCGCATTCAGTGCCTGTTTCCCACTAATGACCCGACGAACTTCATAGCCTTGGTTCGCCAGCATGGTAAACAAGATACGTAAATTATCAGGGATATCATCGACAATTAAGATGTCTCCCTTGATGGCTTGAGATTGACGTTCACTCATGAAGGAGGGGCTGTGTTAAATCCACTATGCGATCAAAACAAAGGGTGTTAACCCATTGGGTCAAGGTTTGAGCCAGAGATAGTTGCTCTTCTGGAATTTGGGCAATAAGCTGGATAATCACTTTCTCTCTAGCGCTGAGTGCGGCTTTGTGCAGTTGTGCCAGCCATTCAATCGGCATTTGTGCCAACGTTTTTTGTAAAGCAGTTTCCTGCAAGGGTGCTGGCGACGTATCCGGCGATGTGAGAGAGAGAGGTTCAGCTTCTGCATACAAATAACGCACGCCTAAATGTTGCGCCATTTTTTCAAAGATAACCTCTTCCTGAAACGGCTTGCTAACGAAATCGTCGCAGCCTGCGGACAAAACAACCGATCGCTGTTTATCGAAAACACTAGCAGTCAAGGCTATAATTACCGTGGCTTGACCCTGCAACGATTGTCGAATTCGACGAGTGGCTTCATAACCATCCATCACAGGCATCCGCATATCCATCCAGATTAGGTGAGGTTGCCAACTCTGCCAACGTTCAACAGCTTGCTGTCCATTTTCGGCTTCCTGCACCTCAAACCCCATCGGTGCGATTAGATTAACCAGCAACACCCGACTTTCCCATTTATCATCAGCAATCAGAATCCGATAAGTCGGTTGATTGGGGGCTAAACCAATCGCCCGTTTAGACTGTTGAATCTCAATGTCAGCCGCTTGAGCGGGATTAACCTTAATTGTAAACCGAAACGTTGTTCCTTGACCCAAAACACTGCTGACGGCGATGGTTCCTCCCATCAGTTGGACAAATTGCTGGCTAATCGGTAAGCCTAATCCTGTGCCTTCTTGGGATTTGCGCCCGGTTTCGGTTTGGATAAAGGCTTCAAATAAGGTATCAAGTTCGGCTGGGGCAATTCCTGGACCCGTGTCTTCAACTTCAAAGGTGATTCGGGATTCGGGATTCGGGATTCGGGATTTATATTCCGTTCCCCAAGCAGGGCGGGTTTAGTCAAGTTATCGGTTTCTTGGGTAACGTTATCGGTAAAACCCGCCCCTACACATTGGTTTACAGACGTGCCATGGAACGTCTCTACATGCAAGGTGACACTCCCTTCCCCTGTAAATTTAATTGCATTTCCCAATAAATTAATTAAAACCTGACGCAACTTACTCTCATCCGTTCGCACATATTGGGGAACATCGGAATTACAATTAAAGATTAGCTGTAAGCCCTTTGATGCCGCTTTGAGCTGGAGCATTTCTTCTAAACTTTTGAGTAAGCGATACAGATCAAAACTGGTTTCATTCAGCGTAATTCGACCCGCTTCTATTTTAGACATTTCCAGGACATCATTGAGCAACGTGAGTAAATGTTCACCACTGCGAGCAATAATTCCTAAATACTCCTGCTGAGTTGGAGTTAACGTCGAATCGCGGGTCATCACTTGGGCAAAACCCAGAATCGCATTCAAGGGAGTCCGTAGTTCATGGCTCATATTCGCTAAAAACTCACTTTTAGCCCGGTTCGCCGCATCAGCCGCTTCCTTGGCATCTTTGAGTTGAGCCATGAGGGCGGCTTGTTGTAGCGCCACGCCCAACTGATTACTCACCTGTGTCAGTAAACTAATTTCTGCGGCGTCCCAGTGACGGGGACTAGAGTTTTGATACGCCCCTAATAATCCCCACAGCTTATCGCCGACAAAAACCGGACTTAAACAGTAAGCTTTGATATGAAATACCTCTAACAATTTGACATGACAGGTCGAGTAAATCCTTTGGTAAATATCATTAACGACAATATTTTCATGATTTTTAAATCGACCGCCCTGAGTTTTTTGTAAACAGGTATCTGACCAAACTGATGTTAACTCAGAACCGACTAAGGGCGACCAACCTGATGCGACAGATTCGGAGACAAAATCTCCACTCCAGTCCGGATTGAATCGATAAACCACGACGCGATCACAGTTAAGAATTTGCCGTACTTCTTGAGTCGTCGTATTAAAAATCTGATCAATATCTAACGTTTGACGAATACTTTCAATCACCCGTGCTAATGCCCGCGCCTGTTCAGCAGCCTTGGCTTGCTGGACAGCTTGAGCTTGCAATAACTCCAAATATTCCGACTGTTGCAATGCTACCCCTAATTGGGCTGCCACTTGCATAAGTAACTTAACTTCCCGTTCTTGCCAATGGCGGGGTTTACTATGTTGAAAAGCACTCAGCATTCCCCAGAGTTTTTCCCCTTTAAACAACGCCACAACCGCAAAGGATTTAATCCCAAAGGATTCTAAGGTTTCAATATGACAATCGGTTAAATTTGCTTTATAGATATCATCAGCAAAAAACGCTTCATTTTGGCGTAATCGACCACCTTGATGTTTACTTAAATAGGTATCATCCCAAGCACTCCCCACCAGTTTGGGTAAATCTCCTGCTTCCGATTCAAAAATAAAATCGCCGAAATAATCCTCACGAAATTTATAAATCGCAATTCGTTCAACATCCAACAATTGCCGGACTTCTGTAGCCGCTGTTTGGAAAATTGTATCTAAATCTAACGTTTGGCGAATTTTATCAATAACCTGAGCTAACGCCCGTTCCCGTTCCGCTTCCTGGGCTAATTCATCCGCCCGTTGTTGTAATTGCGCCTCCAGTGTGGTTTGCAATTCTGCCGATCGCCGTTGGGCTTTGCCTAAAAGTTCAGCCTGTTGAATCGCTACCCCTAATTGAGCGCTAATTTGCACCAAAAAATTAATATCTGTCTCATCCCAGGATCGTGGTGCGGAATTTTGAAACGCGGCTAAAAGTCCCCAGAGGTTTTTACCTTTGTAAATCGCAATAATTGTGTATGCTCTGGCTTGATAGCGTTCTAAGCTTTGAATATAGCAATCCGAAAACCCGGCGGTATAAATATCACGACAAACCCGAAAGACTTCACCTTTAATAAAGTCACCGCCTCCAGTTTGCTGTAAATAGGTATCAATAATTTGAGGATTGGCTAAGGATTTAATACTACAATCACTAATATTTTGGCATAACTGGGGATCTTGATATTGCTCTTGGACTAATGGTTTCCAGCCCTCAGCCACCGATTCAACCACGAATTCACCACTCCAATCGGGATTAAACCGATAAATTGCCACCCGATCCGCATTCAGCAACTGCCGTGCTTCTTGAGTTGTCGTCTGGAATATGGTATTAATATCGAGCGATCGCCGAATCTTATCAATAATAGCCGCAACTGCTTTTTCTCGTTCAACCGCTTGATTAACCGCTTTCGTCAATAACTCTGACTGCATCTGGAGTTGAGCCACAAACTCCGCTTGCTGCAACGCCACACCTAAATGAATGGCAATTTGATGGACAAACTCTATTTCATTACTTTGCCATTGACGGGGATGGGAACATTGGTGAATACACAACAACCCCCAAAGCTGATTCCCTTTAAGTAACGGCACAACCAAGTTAGCTCGAACTTGGAAACGGGATAAAATTTTAATGTGACAATCGGGTAAGTTCAGAGCATAAATATCTTCAGCCGCCCAAATTCGCCCCTGCTGATAATGAGTCGCATGTCTTTCTCCGAAACAGTCATCCTCTATTTTGGTGGCGATGGCTGACGTAAACGGCGACACTACATCTTCAGAGACAACTTCCCCACGGCGACAGCCAGACTCTGGATCAAAGCGAAACATCCCTACCCGATCCGCATTCAGCAGTTGACGCACTTCTGTGGCGGTTGATTTAAAGATACTCTCCAAATCCAGAGATTCCCGAATTTTAGTCACCACAGCCAACAGCGCCTTTTGCTGGGCAACTTGAGTCGGTTCTGGCATTCTTGCTGCTTCCAATTGTGCCACACGCGATCGCAGATAGGTTAATTCTGCTTGGAGTGACTCGTAGGTTTTGGCGTTGAGAACGATATCCTGATCAGACATGATAGGGTTTCGGGTGTGGGGGTGTAGGGGTGTAGGGGTGTAGGGGTGTAGGGGTGTAGGGGTGTAGGGGTGTAGGAAGATGGGGGAGATGGGGGAGATGGGGAAGATAGGGAAGATGGGGAAGATAGGGAAGATGGGGGAGATGGGGAAGATGGGGGAGAAAAAAACGGTAATTGTCAAACCCGCCCTTACTTTTTGAAAAACACCCTTTTATCCAAATTTACCTTGTTCTTTGAGTGCTTGTCGAATTCTTAACTGAGCTTCCTGATCATTAGGATAACGGACAATTGCCTCTCGCCAAACGCTGAGGGCTTCATCCAATTGACCCTTTTGTCTCAACGCATCTCCTAAATACCAATACGCTTGTGGCTTTTTAATATTGAGGCGAATCGCTTCCCGATACTCGTCTATAGCCGCCTGCCAATTTTCTTGAATCATCCAGCTATTGGCTAGATTTAAACGTAAAATAGCCTTGTCAGGAGACTGTTGACTCAACGTCTGATACGATTCAATTAGCGTCTCTAGTCGATTAATGTTGGATAGCATTAAACCGACATTAAAAGGAATATCTGTGTTTTGAGGATGGCGCTGGATCAACTCTTGAATAACAGGCATCGCTTGATCAGGTTTCCCTTGTTCAATCAAGGCTTGGGCTAACTTGACATACCCATCCACCGTTTTTGGCGATCGCGCGATCAGATCCTGGAATACAGCAACTGCTTCATCCCATTTCTGTTGTGCCAAGAGTGTATTACCCAGCAGTAAGCGCACCATATCATTACTACGTTGTTTCTGGATAACTTGACGAAACACCGTTTCTGCTTCTGAGTAATCCTGTTGCTGATAAAGGGCGATCCCCTTTTGAAACAACGACGCGATCGCGATCGTCTTACCAATCAAAAAAATAACCGTTGCTAAACCGACACTAACGACTGTAGCCGCTATCCAACTTAAATTAAACACAGATTAGACAGATTGTAATGACACAGGCAGAAAACTAACTATTGCATAACACAGATTACACAGATTGTAATCAAACCGACAGGAAACTAACTATTGCATAACACAGACTGACACAGATTGTAATTAAACCGACAGAAAACTAACGATTCTATAACACAGATTGACACAGACAACTAAATAATCTCCCTGACAATCAAATCATCGTCTGTTGATTGAGAATTAACCTCTCAGTGTAATCAGTGCAACTAACCTCTCACCTCCCCACCCAAATCTCTCCCCTAAATCTGTGTAATCAGTGTTTCAGGCTAACAAACAAGCGGCGGGAAACATCAGATATTCCAAAAAGAAGAGTTTCCAGATAAATTGATAGAAACTGGCGATCGCGACTTTATCCTGCAAATCTACATCCTGACTACGCCACCAAACCAAAACTAAAGCCGCCAAGTGTGTTATCCCCAAGACAAGCGGGTTAACCACGTCAAACAGTAGCACTCCACCGAGAATCATACCCAAATAGCAGAGGGTAATAATCCATCGGGTGATATTAAACACTGCTGGCTTACCCAGTCGAATCGTGAACGTGGTGATATTGTATAACTTATCTCCATCAATATCCGGGACATCCTTAAAAATCGCGATCGCGACGGTAAACACCAAAACAAATAACGTCAGCCCCCACACCGCAGGCGTTGGCGTCATCGCTTCACCCTGTTGCCATACCCAGCTAAAATGCAAGAATAGTCCTAAATTGACTACAGCACCTCGCACTGAGAAGATACAAAGTGCTGCCCAAAAGGGAAACCGCTTCAATCGGATAGGTGGTAAGGAATACGCCGTACCAATGGCTAAACTGACGCTAACCATGAGAAATAACCATCCTCCCAGTATCCGGGCTAACAGCAGCGCACAGAGTCCAGCTATGGTAACAATCAGTTTAGCTTGTCTTCTGGAAAACTCCCCCGCTGCGATGGGAAGATGAGGTTTATTAATCTGGTCAATTTCCACATCTTCGAGTTGATTGAGTCCCACAATGTAGATATTACCGCAGCAGCAGGATATCCAAGTACCCAAGAGTTGAGTTAAATTTGAGAGTGCGATCGCACCATCGGTAATCGCTAAGGCAATCACATACAATGCCAATACACTTAGAGTAGTACCGATGATCGTATGAGGGCGAGAAAACTTCCACAAAGCATAAAACCAGTCTGTGGGTTGCTTAAGCGGGTTGAGAGGGGCAGAAGTCAAGGTTGATGGAGAAATTCGGCTCATTCTGGAGTGTAATAGGCTTTCCCATTCGATTTTACTCTCTTGAGGGACATCGAAACATCAATTCGTACTCGTTTACGCTTTTCTTGATTCGGCAATTCACCAAACAAAAGACATAAGACGTAGCTTGCTTCTCGCCATAGCGAGTATGACATAGCTTGCTTCTCGCCATAGCGAGTATGACAAATGACGAATGACAAATGACAAATAACAAATAACAAAAGGCAAATATGGCACGAGGCGATCTAATTTACGCTTATCGAGAATTGTTCAACCGACAAGGCGTCTACAAACATTATGGGATTGACTGTGGCGACGGTACGGTTATCCACTACCGCAAACCCAGTGAAACTATTGAACGCACCTCTTTACCGACATTTGCTAGAGGTGGGAAAATCTATGTCAAACAGTATCCCACTCATTTTATACCTGATGTAGTCGTTCGCCGTGCTGAGAGTCGTTTAGGTGAACGAAACTATAACCTGCTATCTAACAACTGCGAACACTTTGCTGTCTGGTGTAAAACTGGCGTCAGTGAAAGTCCGCAAATTCAAAATTTTATTCCGATTATTACTCAGATGAATACTGAGAATTTATACGAACCAATTAAACGAGCGCTGCAAGAGAAAGATCCGGACAAAGCCAATCGGTTATTAACTAAAGCCCTAGCCGAAATTAAAGGCGTTTGGAATACGCTGCAACCGCAATATAATCAAGATGTTCGGGAGATAAGCGCTTGGCAGAAAGTTGCCATTCAAGCGCTAAAACAAAATCGGGAAGACTTAGCGCGGGCGGCAATTGTCCGGAAGAAAGACTATGAGAAACGGGCGCAGGAGAATAAAGAGAAGTTAGATCAGCTTGCTCAGATGACGGAAACACTGATCCGCAATCGGCTGAATGTGAAATAGATTTTGCCTTAAGTTTACTAAAACCATGACATCCCTTGAATTAGTATTACTGATTCTCATACTATTTTTGTCTGTTGTTCTTGTCTTTTATCATAAAATAGTCAAAATAGCAGAACGGTTTATTAGGAGAAATAACAATCAGATTTCCAGGGTTATCAATTTATTGCATAAAATCTATCACTTTTTTCTTTTATTGGCTCGATTTTAACCCCTTCGTTTAATCAAAGAAAAACTGGTTAAGAAATATATTGTTATTTTGTTCTTAATCGCTATTGTTAAAGTTATCTTTATTTATAATGAAAATTTATGGCAATCAATACCTGGATTCATTCAAGGTATAATAAATAGTTTTGTGATTTTATCGATATGGGAACTTTTGCAGCTTGCAATCCGAATAATTGAAAAAAACTTAGGAAAAAAAAGTAAAGCCCAAGCTAATTTCAAAGAGGTTAAATGGTTGGATTAAATTCTGTCCGCTATACCAAGAAATTTTAACAAGTATCAACTCCTTACTTTCCAAAATTATCTCCTGTTCTTTTGTCCAACCAGATAAAAGTAAGCGTGACACTACTAATGAATGAATTTTTTTAATAGTAATCTCACGCTTAGCTATAGAATCAGGCTATAAGATAGAACAGGTTTAGCGACGAGACGATAGCGCCATCACAATCCGCAGCAAATACCAGAATAGCAATGCCACTGACGCAAATAATTCTAGTGAAGCTGCAACATAGTGATGGGATGAGTAATGATGCATCACCTTAGAGGTATCGTAGAGAATCGCGGCGGAAGCAAAAGCAACCATAACCACGGAAAAGAATAAGCCCAAGGTGAAACCAAAAATTACGCTACAGATAATTAGTCCCAAGGCTACTAATCCACCAACTTTTAAGATACCACCCAGAAAACTAAAGTCTTTGCCTGTAGTAAAAGCAACGGCGGTTAAACCAGCAAACATCAAAAGGGTGAGTATTCCCGCCGTTGGGATAACAGTGGGATCTGAGAAATAAGCCGCAATGTACAGAATCGGGGTGTGAAACTGTACTCCTATTTCTCTGCATATCTATGCAAGTATCGTCAAAATGCATAGCTATAGCCGTCCTTACGGTGAACTGGGGTGCAGTAATCCAATTTGACTGACCTCCTTTTGTTGTCAATAACAAACTCTCCGCGACCGTCTGACATCGGGCAAACTCTAGCCGTGAAAGTCCCCTTATATTTACCTTTGGGAACCACGGCACGTACAATATCCCCTGTACAAAACCCAAAAATAGGACGTAGCGGACGGTGTTTGATCGGATAGCCATACTTATTGGTTTGACAGCGTTGCCGTCCACCCATGCCTGTTGCTTTGACTTTTAGAATGAGCTGTGTCCGTACATGAAGCGTCTCGGTCATGCCGACGCAGGCAGCATCTAGCCAGTGAGTCTTAGGTAATTCCAATCGAAGCCGATTGTATTTAGTCTGTCCACCTGTACCAGTGGTGACGGATAAACCCATTTTCTGGAGACGGTCAAACAACGCCCATCGGGTAGAATTAACGGCGGCTGCATCCTTCAAGGGTCGTTTAGCTTGATCTAATATTCGCTTAAGCAAGTCTGGCTTTTTCTTAAGAAATTGTTCAATAGGCTTTATTCCTTTGTTGGTGTTACACTTTTCACAAGCTAGGCACAGATTAGAGATGCGATTAGTACCACCTTTAGCTTTTGGGCGGATATGCTCAACCTGTAAGGGGACATTTTCTGCACTACAATACGCGCATTTTCTGTTCCATTTAGCTAGTAGATATTCCCGGATTTCATAACCAAAGAGAGTTCCCTGTTGATACTCTGTGCTACTTATTTCTGGCTTGTCTACTTTTTGGGTATCAAACCGAACTAACTCTTGTCTGATTTCACTAATTGGCACAAACTTACACAACCGTTTTACCCAAGTTTCAGTTGTTAGAACCCGATGCAACAAGCTTGGAGCTAACCATGATGGCGGGCGATTTCGGTTTAAAAAACGTGCTTTCCGGTATCGAGTATTTCGGTTCCTGCGACCCCTTCTGACAGCTCGACGGGAATCAAGAGCCGATTTAATCAACTGACCCCGATGCTCTAACTCCATTCCCCAGATCACATCGTTTCGGTCAGTAACAAGTGAGATACCTGTAACTTTTGAGCCAGGGTCGATTTTTAGAGTCATCGGGTAAACTACCGGATTTTCAATGACTCGCTTAAGAATCAACGTGAATGGGTAACGACGGAATACAACGGCTTTTCCGGAGTCTAATAACTTTCTGGCTTGTACCGGATGAATTGGATTCATCGGTGTTTTTTGAGCATCAATGAGAAAAACGTAATTTGACATCTTCTGTCAACCAATTAAGTCAAGTTTGCCTCGACAATGTTAGACGAGCTTTTTACGAATTCAGCACTACAGCTATAAACCTGTTCACTGATTGCTTAACTGAACTCGACAGAGCATGATACTGGCGTTCATATCAAGGTGTCGTGACCCGTCTAACGTAGACTGCGGTGAGTCTTAGTCTGCACGTTCCGACTATGTACAGATATGACTAAATATGCATAGTTCTGTATAGGTTTTTCGGAACGGGGTGCTTGTGCAACTGTAACCATAGATTTCCTCCTTACTTGGGTAAGTTCTCTTGGTCGCGAAGCTGATGTATAAATACTATTTTATTTGAGTCGTGAATTGCCATCCTACTGGAGAAGGCTTTACGCGATCGCACCCGATAATTCTTGCCAACGCTGATGCCACAATTGCTGCATTTTGTGCATAATCTCAGGTAAATCCTGAAAATCCTGGCTTTGCTGATTAATTTCCGAGGCTAATCCCTGAAGTCGGCTAAACTCTCGGCAACAGTAGAGTACCCGTTCCCAAGCCCCATACCAATCCTCTGCCGCTTGTTGGTGGGCGCGAATGGGTTTCAGGCGTTCTTCCTCGTTTCTCAGGTATTGAGCCTGTTTTGCCCACGCCTGACGCCAGAGTTGCACGGCTTCGGGTTGATCATGCTGATCATACCAGTCGCGTTCCCTGCGGAAGATTTTGCCTAATTCCTCAAGCTGGGAACGAGAGGTGCAGCGCCCAATCGCCGCCAATCCTGCATCAATCCACAGAGGCAAGTTGCGATAACTGACAAAGATAGCACGGGATTCCACCAGCTTGACCCAGATTTGGTGTTGCCAGCATTCAACGCGATCGATGTGCTGGAGGGGAATGTTAAGGAATGTAGCGACTTGGTGGCGTACTTCGTCCAGAGAAAATTGGCGAGGATCAATTATCCCAGCCGTGATCAAGTTCCGAGACATGGTAAATCACTCCTGATTTGGGTATTCGCGGTAGCGTTGGCTTGATTTAGAACAGTTGATGCTGGATTTGTAGCGATATCGGCTGTTTTGCCGGAAAAACGCCAAAATCCTCAACCCTAAATCAATTGACCCAAAGTCTTAGCCACCCCGCACAAGTTGCCATAAGAAGTCGGAGTGGCTAGAGGAGTGTTACTATTTCTTCTAGCCTCCAGACTGGGTATGTCAGTTTGGGGGTTAGCTGCTCAGAGCTGCGCGAACAGCTTTGAATAAACTACCCAGACCTGCTATCGCAGAGGTCTGGGTTTTCAGTAGCCCTGAAGTCATCGAACAAGCCAAGTTGAACATACTCAACAGTTCGACTTAACTTGCACGACAACCCCGTGCCTCCAGGCTGGTTTATAGACAGCCCCACAAGTGCAATATTATTGGCTCCGTTGAAATCAGCATCCCCATGCCAACCACAATGCCCACATTTAAAAGTCTTGCCACTACGGTAAGACTTTCCTTTTATCGGATGAATATGCAGGCACTTGTGACACATTTGGGAAGTATAGGCAGGGGGAATTGGGATAACCTGAACACCAGCACCAAGGGCTTTATACTCGATAAACGTTCGCAGTTGATAGAACGCCCACGAATTTGAGCGTCTTCGCTCAGTCTTGTTTCTCGGTTGCTGGTTAGTTCTTTCTCTAATGCCTGTTAAGTCTTCTATAGCAATTGAGGCACTTAACTCAACTGCTCGTTTGACCACTGATTTAGAGATGTTGTGGTTGAGCCATTGTTGGTAGCGCTTCTCCCTCCCCGACAGCCGTTTCAGAACTTCTCGACATCTACGTCGAGTTGTTCTCGTGCCTTTCGAGGCTTTTTTCTGGAGAGAAGCTCTAACTCTGGAAAACTTATCTCGCACCGACTGGATATGCAAGCCGTCCCACTTTTTATCCTCTGAGGTAACAGCAATGTCGCGACGCCCTAAATCGATACCAATCACCTTATCGGTATTTTTGGGATCGGGAGGGGTGTTCTTAATCTGAATATGCAGGTAGAACTGACCGTCGCGGTGTTTGCATAGTTGTGCTGAGGTCGGCTTCCTCCCTTTGAGTTTCCCTTTTTGATAGTTACCTGGTTTTAACTTAACTCGCTCTCTACCGTGAACTGTGGAAAGGCTTACCGTCCAGTCGTGTTCACGAAGTCGAAACAAGTCCTTGTCACAATCCATACTGCTTGGTATAAAGCCTTTAACCGGCTTACCCTTTGAACAGGCAACCTTTCGGTTAGCCGCTACTCTTGCACAAGCTCTGACTGCCATATTTGCTACCA
>NZ_JAVKEA010000209.1:0-3578 GCF_040221695.1 Coleofasciculus sp. E2-BRE-01
GGTCTTCCGTAGTTAGTGTGCTAAATTGTTAGTTAGATTTGCCCAAGTATTGGACAGCAATAGCTTTAACCGTTTTTACCCGAATTTCAATTTATTTTGAGGCGATCAAAAGCTACAGCCCTTGTGTGGAAAACCTTCTGAATCATTAAGACTGATAATTTAGCACACTAAGTCCGGAAGACCCCTATTTCTTTGATTTTAAGGTACTTGAAACTAGGATCTTCTTCTTCTAGCTCAACCTTCTCTATTTCAGCAATTAACTTTTTGTGTTTGGCTTTTAGCTTGTCTTCTCGCTTGAGAGGAATTGAAAGAACTTTATCGAGTTTCTGCCGCGCTCGATCTAGACATTCCTCTTGGGTGTAAAGCAAGTCATGACCTATTTTAGTAATCTCATTGCCCGACTCAATGAGCTGTCGGCGCAAGAATTTGTCCATTACCAAAGCTGCATAACGGTCAATGTTGACGGCTGACACCGTGCGTTCTATTAGCTGCGCTATCTTACTTTGACCCCCCACTTTGTCTAACTTTTTATGGTCATACAGCCAGGAGGTGACAGCCATAAAGTCTGTTGACTTTTCCTCTCTGTATAGAGCTAGTGCCGCTCGATAAATTTCCTGGTGATCGCTGAAATAGAAAGCCTCAGGTGTTAGTAGGTCAACTACCCGTTCCATTGCTTCAGGATCGAGCATTATCCCACCCAAAATCCACTCCTCAGCCTCTATATTCTGAGGTGGAAGTGTGCTAAGATAGTCGTTAAGCTTCTGATTTACAATTGATTCAGTCATAATGTTCGCTGGGGATTAATATCCCCTTTTTTTGTGTGCTTTGCTCCAAGTACGGCGCTACCATTTTCTGGTTGAATGTCTGATTCTGGATTCTTTAAGAAGTCCAGGTAAATTCTTGATTCAAGTTGGTTTGGCTTCCGACAGGGATACGGCGTCGATTTGCTAACGCATCTCAATCCTTTTGCTGCTAAAGATGAAATCAGCTCTTCAGCTATATCTTTCGTATATCGACTATCAGTCCATATCCGAATACGGACAACCTCACTGGGAGAGTCGGCGTCTTCAAAGGTTAGTTTTTCCCAACGCTTACCTTGGGAATTCCAGCAATAATGATGCTTGTTTAAAGTTTGATAAAGTTGTTCCTTATCAGGAATATTTTGAAGCTCTTTTATTGGGCTGTCACTGCTATCGTGTGCCAATACAGCAGCCAGGGTTCTAGCTTTTAGCAATTTATCGGTTCTTCTCATTCTCTTGGGTATGCTAATTTCGATCGGCGGATCGAGGCGGAGAATCGGCATACTAACTATCCCCCCCCCTTTCTCTCTCTATTTGATTGCATAAAGAATTAAGATAAACCGCACGATCGCTCAAATCCTCCAGATCATTGTATGGATAATCCCGATCGTGGCAGAGGCAACCTGCCATCAGCAGGAAGTCAAAATGCCATGTGCCATCCTCGATATATTCTCGATCAAGCAAGGGAAAGATTGTTC
Source organism: Coleofasciculus sp. E2-BRE-01 (assembly GCF_040221695.1). Taxonomy (NCBI): domain Bacteria; kingdom Bacillati; phylum Cyanobacteriota; class Cyanophyceae; order Coleofasciculales; family Coleofasciculaceae; genus Coleofasciculus; species Coleofasciculus sp. E2-BRE-01. The sequence continues at coordinate 1,499 of NZ_JAVKEA010000209.1, forward strand.
CAATGATCTGAGCGGCGCGATTGTAAACCGCCGCAACCTGATGAATGTTGTAGCGTCTGTCCACGGAGTTCCGCGCGATGATTATTCTGGCTAATAAGTTTATCTTCTCATCCATGATCACTCTGGTTTAATCTGTCAATTAAATGATAAAAATCCCTTTCCTCCAGAATTTCCCGACTAATAAGCAGCCCGTCTGTAAGGCGGAATTCGATGTATTTTACGTGGTAAAGGTTTAGCTTGTCTTTGTCGAAAAATTCCTCGTAGCAGGCTGTGCTTGTAGGCTCCAAGTCATAATCCCCGCATAATTTCCTAAAGGCATACTTAAAATCCCCGGAGAATGTGTAGTGCGAGTCGGGGAGGCTCCGCACAGATACGATAGTTCCACGGGTGAAATGTCTAAGGGCGATTAGCGCTCGCGATACCTTCGGTGTGTTGGTTCGCCAGTAAAATAGCTGGCGAATTGGTCCAGTAAATAGGGGCGGGATTGATTGTCCTGCCCCTTTTCCAGTAGTCATGTGTGTTTCACACGTCAGTATAAGTTGCCTGCTTCTGGGCAAACGTTCCAAGGATGGGAGCATGTTCGCCGACTATCGGGCGATCGCATTTCATCTCATTTTTGTATTCCTCTCTACATTTCAAATTATTGCGATCGCGATCGCTGATCACGCTTCGCTGGTACAGTATGTTTCCGGAAAGAGAGGGGGTTTCTGGCAGTCGCTAGTCTCGCACAGTCCCCGCTCTCTGCCGATCTTTGTTTGTAATAACCGGATAAGTTATCCGGTTTATGTTTAAAATGGTAGATGATAATCCCGACATTTGCAACCCGACAGGAGCAACCTTGCTTGAACTGCGAAAGAGACTGGATTGGACCCAACCTCAATTGGCTGAATATCTCGGTATCAACGAAAGAACCGTTCGGAGTCACGAACGGGACTATCATCGTTTGCGCCTGGAACTTTGGCAGTACAAGAAATTGCACCAGCTCATGGCAAGCGTTGGGATGACTGTCGATGACCTGCCAGACCCACCAAAATGAACCAACTACCAGAACCAGACCAAGCAGCAAAATTGAACTTGCAGATGGCTCTAGGAAAAATCCCGCCGCCCCAGCACCATCAACAATTACCTACCCCCTCTGGTGCTGATGCGCCAAAAGAACCGGACATTGTACAGAAGTTTCTTTGGTGGGAGGCGATCGGGGATTTGTTATCAAGTTTTTGGAGTTAGTAGACATGAAACAGGCTCTCGATAAATTGGAGGCAAAATGAACCAAGAACATAAATCTTCATTCTCATTCTGGCGAACTCTCGCCTACGACCTAAAATATCCAAATCCTTCGGTGCTGAAAGAGACGCGCTGGCGTTGGTTGCCTTTCTGGTGTCGAATTACTTTAAATGTCGTCCTAATGCTCACGACAAAAATGCCCAAGGACTTATGGCATCCGTGCTGGAATTCAAAGTCCGCGCATTGGTACGATGAAATCCCTTTTTAAAATAGAATCGCAAATGAACAAACCAGGAATTAAAAGCATAGTTGACAAGTTTTCGGCAACACAAAGAAAAATTTACTTGTTGCTAGCTGCTTGCGGCTCATTGCCCGCAGGCAATATAGCAAAGCGGCTGGAATTGCCGCGTAGCACTGTAAGCAAGGCGTTAAATTGTCTCTATGGCCATGCGATTCTGGATCGCGTGGTCAGCGGGCGGCTGATAATTTATTCAATCGATTACAAAGAAGTCGAATTTTTGGAAGATAACTTAAACAAAAACAAGCCTGAAGACAAGGAAGGACGGTGGAACTGTTAAGCAAGGACAGCTAATTAAGCTGAATTTTGAGGGTAAAGAGTTTGATGTTATAGTCATCGATCCGAATGGACTAGGGAAAGACCAACCCACTGTTGGTTTTGGTTTTGGCATGATGGAACGTCACGCTGGGTTGCCTAATTCAACTTTAGATAACTGGTTAGAGGGTCTCCCAAATACCGAGTCAGAATGTCTGAGATTACCTTCTGCTAATACTTTTAAGGTCTCCCGAATTTTAGGCTTATATGCTGCCTAGCGGTGAGAAACGCTTAGGAGCTGAA
>NZ_JAVKEA010000210.1:0-30199 GCF_040221695.1 Coleofasciculus sp. E2-BRE-01
ATCGGCTTTTTGAATCCATTGAAGAGTTAGAATCTTTGTTGCATCAACTTTTAAATGAAGACAAGCTAGTTATTAACTGGGGGCGCAAACTGAAAAATAAGGGTAATGCTCTTATCACAGTTTAAATGCATGACAGCTTAGGAAATCACGCATTCGTAGGGGAGAAGCATTAGCACCTAGATTTTTCGATTTTACCTAACCCCGGAATTTGGTAAAGCCTCCATTCCATTAGGCGTTTGTAACTTTTGCATGACAAACTCTTGATTGACTAATGCTTGCGGATGAGATGGATTCAATTCTAATGCGGTTTGCAAGGCTTCCAATGCTTGAGGATATTGCTCTAAAAACCGTAGCGCTATGCCTTTACCTGCCCAAAAATCAGCATTCTCTGCATCGATCGCGATCGCACGATTATAAGTGACTACAGCATCACGATATTGATTTAATGCCATGAGTGATAGCCCCCTATTATACCATGCTGCTGCCAAATCCGGATTAATGCCAATTGCTCGTTCGGCTGCGGTGATCGCCTCTTGATAGCGTTGCAAACGGAAGTCTAAACCACTCAGATTCACCCAAATCTCTGCCAAAGTCAGAATGTTGCCCACATTCGCATCCCCTAACAGCGCCCGTTGATAAGCAGCACGGGCTTCATTATACTCTCCCAATGTGGTGAGAATTCGGGCATAGTTAAACCACGCCTTCGAGGAATTGGGATTAATCACAATCGCCTGTTCTGTCGCCCCTAGCGCCTCTTCAAACCGCCCCATAAACCACAGCGTCGCCCCCCGACTACTCCAGGGATCAGCATAGTCAGGATTAAGTGCTACCGCCCGATTAGCGGATGCCAAAGCTTCTTGAAATCGACCTGAACCCGTCAGCGCATCCGCCCGATGACTCCACGCATACGCCGCCCCTTCTTCTCCCCAGCGCCCGTCTCCCTCTTGAATCGCTTGATCGCAAGCGGCTAAAGCATCTTCATATTCACTCAGTTGATTCAAAGTGGCACATTGATTGGCTAAGGCTAACGAATAATCGGGACGAATTTTCAGCGCCCATTCCTGAGAGGTTAACGCTTCACCTGGTTGACCAATAATTAATAAAACTTTACCTTGTTCCGTCCAAGCGGTTGCATCCTTGGGGTCAATCGCCAGGGCTTGATCATAAGACTCTAGGGCGGCGTCATACTGTCCCAACTGAGCCAAAATTTTACCCCGATTTGTCCACGCGATCGCGGGAGTGCGATTTCCCCAATCCCCATTCACTTGTAATGCCCGTTCACAGGAATTGAGGGCATCATACGTCTGATCAAATTGGGATAATAACAGACACCGTTGCGCCCAAGCCAGGGAATAATTGGGATTACTTTGAACCGCTAAATCAAAGGAAAATAGGGCTTTTTCTCGTTCTGCTTGTCCCCAAAGAGCTAACCCTTGATGATACAACGCATAAGCCCGTGTCACCTCATCCCAGTTTTCATCAATTTGCAACGCCGTTTCACAATCAGTTATCGCGGCTTCATAGTTTGCCAATTGGATGTGCGCCGCGCAACGCTTTGCCCAGGCTTCAGAATGTCTCGGTTCAATGCGAATCACCTGCCCATAAGAGGCGGCGGCTTCGGCATAATTATCTAATGCCCGTTGAATATCACCTCGATCAATCCAGGCTTGAGGTTCATTAGGATTCAACGCGATCGCTTGATCACAGGCTTCTAGGGCTTCTTCATAATTCCTAGCCTCTTTTTGGGAAGCACAGAGGTTAGCCCAGTAACTAAAATCTTGTAACTGTAATCCCTCTTCACCTTGAGCGTTTAAACTCTGGGGGGAGGATACAGTTACCCATAAAAAGGTACTTAGAAAAATAGAAATAATTTTGTTATTTGTCATTCGTCATTTGTCATTTGTCATTTGTCATTGGTCATTCGTTATTGGTCATTTAGACAGGGCGGGTTTAGTGACATTAGGGTGGACAAAAAAATGATAGTAGTGAAACCCGCCCCTACACATAAAACTCTTTTCTAGTCATTGATCATTCACCTCCCTCATCTCCCTCTTCTCCCAGACGTTCCACCGGAACGTCTCTACAACCCCTGCTTCCCCTGCTTCCCCTGCTTCCCCTGCTTCCCCTGCTTCCCCTGCTTCCCCAGCTCCCGCCGCTTCCCCATCACCTTATTTCCGACAATTATCACAATGTCCACATTTTAATCCCATCGCCTCCTTTTTAAACCCAAACGCCTTTAATAAAAACTGCCAACGACATTGACGAGTTGTCAGATATTGTGTCATCAGTTTCTGTACTTGGACTTGGTGGGAACTTAATTGAGCCAAAGCGCGGGAATCGGGGGACGGGTATTTGTGATAGTGAAAGGGATCTTGCCATTCCAATTGTTCTGCACTGTGCAGCAGGGCTAATGCAACCTCTCCTTGGCGAAATTGTTGGCTGACAGCGGCTACATTTCCCTGTTCGGGTAGCTTTTTGACTAAACGCTGGGCATCTTGGTATTGCGATCGCATCTGATCAACAAAAAACTGACGCTTTTGCTTATCCTCTGAATTTAACCACCCCGTCGGCTCACTGATCAACGTCAGGGCGTCTGCGGGTTTGCCATCGCGTCCACCGCGACCGACTTCTTGGATATATTCTGATAATAATTGGGGGGGCTGAAAATGTACCACCCACCGCACATCGGGCTTATTGATGCCCATGCCAAAGGCGCAGGTACACACCACAAATTGAGTTTTGCCACTCAGCCAACTCTGTTCAATCTCTCGCCGTTCTTGGGAACTTAACCCGGCGTGGTAGGCGGTTGTCGCATACCCCCGTTCCCCAAACCATTGGGCTAATTCCTCGCCATCTCGTCGGGAACGGACATAAACTAACCCTGATTGCCGATTTCTGGCTTGGATGAAGCGTAACATCTTCTGGCGGCGTCCCCGTGGTGTCCAGACGATTTGCACGTCTAGGTTGAGATTTTGGCGATAGGGACTGATTAAAAAGGCTTGGGGATGTTGTAATTGCAACACCTGGCTGATGGTGTCTTGGGCGCTGGGATCAGCCGTTGCCGTAAATGCTGCGATCGGGATTTGGCTGCCGGGTGGTTTAGATTTGAGTAGGGTGGGTCGTACTGCCCCTAGGCGTCGATACGCGGGTCGAAAGGTATCACCCCATTGAACCAGACAATGTGCCTCATCGAGAATTAATCCATTAATTTTTAGATCAGGCTGAGAGAGTCGTTCCCAGACAGGCGCACTTAAGAGGGTTTCTGGAGAGAGGTAGAGTAATCGAAGTTCCTGGTTTTCCAGGGCTTTCAGCGTGTGTCGCCGTTGTTGCGGGGTTAATTGACTATGTAACAGGGCGGCGGGTAAGTTGCGATCGCGTAATTCCTGTACCTGATTTTCCATTAGAGCAACTAACGGGGAAATCACCAAGGTTAATCCGGTTTGTAAGAGGGCGGGAAGTTGAAAACAAATCGATTTTCCCCCACCTGTGGGTAACACAATCAGTGCATCTCGCCCTTCCAAAATACTCCGAATAATCTCACCTTGAGGCGGACGGAAATTATCATATCCCCATATTTTTTTAAAGGCGATGCGGACATCGTTCCAGGATGTGGTTTCGGTCATGCTCATGGGTATGCAGAGAGATTAGGGACAGTTGTAGATATCTGAACCTGATACTTGTTTGTCTTTAAACGTTAATTTTTACTGACTAAGGGAACAATAGTTTAGGATTCCATAGTCAGTCACTACTTTAGCATAAGCCTATTTCCAGCTAATCTTATCAAGTTGGTTTAAAGTTTTTGTTAAAACTCTTCTGAAAACAAGAGCAATAAAGCTTAATTTTTCTTTAAGGTTAATGGTTGTTTTGTATGTCAATAAAGGTTAGTCCGGAAGCGTTTCTCGCCGCCTATAGCGATTGTAGGGATAACCGAGGCGGATATCCAGGACTTAGACCATTATCCGATAAGCGATCGCCTTTTGGCACAGGTACTGAGTCAGATTCTGGCTCTTAATCCCGTGGTGGTGGGGTTGGGTTTGTTTCGCGATGTTCCGGTGAATTATGGGGAAACTCGTAGAGACGTTCCGTTGGAACGTCTTCTGGTGGACAAGAGTGAAACGTCAATTGTAGGGGCGGGTTTAGCCACTAAACCTAGCCACTCACCGATAACTTATCAACAAAACCCGCCCTGATTCAAACCTCAAACACTATATCCAGATGTGTCATCGCACCTCTGGCTAAAAGCCGAATCTCCCGATCGCGCGATCGCACTGAATCACCATAAACCCACCCCCGCCAATATTCCCACAACAGGGATGAACCACGGCTAAAGCATACCCCACCCCCACCGCTGCATCAATCGCATTTCCCCCCGATAGTAAAATTTCTTGTCCCACCCGCGACGCTTCTTTATGTGCCGTCACCACCATCCCCCGTTCCCCCTGTACCGCTTCCGTCTGTTAGGGATAAGAGGGAAACAGCCGACAACTCGTCCAACTGAGTATCCCATATAGATAATCTAACGGATGATAGAGGCTGCGTGCGATCGCCATATCCAATCCAATCGCTGCAACCATGGATGCGATAATCAATAGCAGGATTTTCTTTTTGCGTGTGAGTTTCATGGCATGACTGAATGCCCAGTAAGCCCGATATTAAACCGTAAACCGAACGACTATCCGTTACTATGACTCGAACTCGCCTATTTCCCCAACTTACCCTAACGGTTGTCACCCTGCTGGGATTAACCGTTACCTTACCTCCCCGAATCAATCCCTTAGCTGTCTCACCCGTATTCGCCCAAACCCAGAATACCTCAAAGACTGAAGCCGATAGACTATTACAGCAGGGAACTCAGCAATTGCAAAGGGGTCAAATTCGGGAAGCGATTGAGTCTTGGCAAACATCTTTATCGATTTATCAAGAAATTAGCGATGAACAAGGTGTCGCTAACTCCATAGTGAGTTTGGGAATAGCTTACGACAATCTCTCTCAGTACGAGAAAGCGATTGAATTTTATCAGCAGGCTTTATCAATTTATCAGGACATTGGTGATAGACAAGGTGTCGCTGGTTCCTTTGTTAGTTTGGCAAATAGTTATGATGCTCTCTCCCAACACCAAAAAGCAATTAATTTTTATCAGCAAGCTTTGTCAATTTTTCAGGACATTGACTATAAGCTAGGTGAAGCGAACTGCCTTCTAAATTTAGGATTATCTTATATAAACCTGTCTCACTATGATAAAGCCATTGAACTTATTCAGCAAGCCTTATCAATTTTCCAAGAACTTGGAAACAACCGGGGGCGAGCCAATTCGATTAACAATTTAGGACTTATTTATCAACATTTATCCCAACATAATAAAGCCATTGATTTTTTTCAACAATCTTTGCCTATCTATCAAGAAATTGGGGATAAAAGAGGTATAGCTCGTTCCCTCAATAATTTGGGACTAGCTTATAGCAATCTCTCTCAGTATGAGAAATCGATTGATTTTTATCAACAATCTTTAACCCTCTATCAGCAAATTGGCAACAGACAAGGTTTGGCTGGTGTTCTCGTCAATTTGGGAGTAGCTTACAGCCATCTCTCTCAGTACGATAAATCAATTGATTTCTATCAGCAATCATTGTCTATTTTTCAAGAAATTGGTGATATAAAAGGTTTGGCAAATTCCCTCATGGGTTTGGGAATAATTTATGCCAAAAATTATGAATACGAGAAAGCCATTGAATTTTATCAGCAGTCATTATCTATCTTTCAAGAAATTGGTGATAGACGAGGCGAAGCTCAAATTCTTGGTAATTTAGGAATGGCTTATATCCAAATTAATCAATACGATAAAGCCGTAGAATTTAATCAAGAATCTTTATCTATTTTCCAACAAATTGGTGATAAATTTGGTGAATTTAAATCCCTCTACAATTTAGGATTAACTTACCGCGCTCTGGGACAAGAACAGAAAGCCAGAGAATTCTTTGAGGAGTCTCAAGCCATTAGACAAGAAATCGGGATAGATTAGTCTAAAGACTAGATATAAATAATAAGTTATAGAATGAAGTGCGATTGCATCCCGTAACCTCAAACCGTATTCGCGCAATTCAGATGAATATTATTATAGAATTACGGATGAACAGACAGGGTGAAACTTGTTTACCAATCCTGAATCGTGTGAGTCATGAAATGGAATCCAGCAACTATCCTCACCCTACTGGCACGACTAACCCCCCCTAGCCACACCCAAATTATCCCCGATTCCAGCTTACCCATCAACTCCCAAATTAACCCAGAACCCAACCAACTCACCATCACGGGCGGCACCCCCATCGACACCAACCTCTTCCACAGCTTTACTGAATTTAACATCAACCCTGGAAACGCCGCCTACTTTACCCCAGCCACCGGGATTGAAACCATCATCAGCCGCGTCACCGGAACCAATCCCTCTCAGATTCTGGGAACATTAGCTTAAACAGCTTCTTTGATTACTTCTAGCTTTTGATCGACTTGTTTCAGTGCCATTTCCAAATCGGTGGTTAGGTGTTGAGCGCCTTTTTTCGCCGACTGGTTGCAATACTTAGCGACATCTAAAGCCGATCCAATCTGAATGTCAATATCAGAACCTCGCTGAGGAACAGGTTCGCTATAACGGATGCTAACGGGTACAATTTTTAATCCCAAACCTGGTTGATTGGATTCGGCTTGCAGGGCAATTCGTGCCATACCGGGTTTAAGTGGATTAACCTCACCATGACGAAAAATATTACCTTCGGGAAACATGACCAGGGCTTCGCCACGACGCAGGAGTTCGACACTGTGCCGGATACTGCCAATTCCCGGTTGTTTCGTATTCACCGGAAACCCACCCATGCGCCGGATAAACCAGCCTTGTAATCCTTTCATTTCATCTTGCGACACCATAAACCGCAAATCCCGTCCTGTGACAGGTTTCCCAGCGGCATAAGCCATGGTTAACCCATCCCAACGCGATCGATGGGTGGGTGCTAGGATAACTGGACCCGTTTTGGGAATGTTGTCTTGTCCCCTCACTCGCAGCCGCCCAAAATAAAGAGGCATGAGGATACGGCGACCCAAGGGATAGAGGATGGAGGTTAACAAAGGGGATACACTGGAGTTGACGGGAACTATTTTGGCGGAATTGACCGTCTTTGAATCAGGCTTGTCCAAGTTGGAGGGGGTTTGGTTCTGTTCACGGGATTGGAGTTGCATCATAAGGAATTCGGTTTTTGGTGTGTTTCGACTCTCCACTCTTACCTTATGAGGTCTGACAACCCCTGTCGTCTACTGAAGGGACAGTTCTAGTAATGTCATGGTTAAGCGTTGATTGTCGATCGCGCTGACGCCGTTGGGCAAACCAGGATTTCAGATATTCTCGACATTCGGTTTCCATAATCCCAGCCAAGACGGGTAAGCGATGGTTGGAGTAAGCGCTATCAGGACTATTGGCAACAGTGCGGATTGTGCCAGTTTTAGGGTCATCTGCGCCATACACCAGCAACCCTAGCCGCGCCAAGATAATCGCCCCAGCACACATGGCGCAGGGTTCTAAGGTGACATAAAGGGTACAGGTGTTTAAATGCCAAGTATTTAAGGCTTGTCCGGCGGCACGTAGGGCGAGGATTTCGGCGTGGGCGGTAGGATCGCGATCGCGTTCTCGCCGATTTTCGCCAGTGGCGATGAGGTTATCCTGATTATCAATAATTACTGCACCAACGGGGACTTCCCCGGCTTCACCCGCCGATTGTGCGATCGCGAGGGACCTGTTCATCCAGTGGCGATGCTTTTGATAGGCAACGTGATTAATAGGCGGTAACATTTAGAGTAGATATATGAAGAAACTTTAAAACACCCCTTGGCGACTTTACCCTAATGGGAACTAAAAGCGTATACTCTCAGAATCAATTGAGTCATTCAGCGTCTGCGGTTCCCCCAGCTTCCCAGACGCGCCATGGCGCGTCTCTACATGCTTCCCCTCACCACAATACTTATTCAGCCAGCCCTAACTATTTGGGTTTTCTGGTGCTGTGGATTATTTTACTCGTACCATCTCTCACTGGATGTGGGATTAATCCCAAGACAGAAGCTGGGGCGCAACCCAAACCCCCTGGTGCAGAAGAGAAAACCAGTACAGCCGTAAACGTCGCGATCGCAGAAACGGGATGGGTGATCGAACCCATAGAATATAAAGGTGACACTCAACCCCTGCGGGATATCTCGCTGCGATCTCAAATCGAAGGGCGGGTGTTGAATCTAGCGGTTGATATTGGCGATCGGGTGCAACAAGGACAAATTTTAGCCCAGATTGATGACGCTTTATTACAAACGGCTGTAACGGAAGCCCAAGCTGAACTCGCCGCCCTCAAGTCAGAAGTCGCCCGCGCCCAAACCCAGGTAGGAAATGCCCAAGCCAGGGCAGAACAAGCCCGGTTAGAATTGCAGCAAGCTAAAGTTGATGCAACACGACTCCAAAACCTGGCGCAAGAAGGCGCAATTTCTCGACAAGAAGCTGAACTAGCCCAAACCGCCGCCGCCACCGCCCAACAAAACCTGCAAGCCACCCTCAAGCAAATTCACACCGAACAACAAGCCGTTGCTGCTGCACAAGAGAGAGTTAAGGCGCAGCAAGCTATTTTGGCTGAAAATAAAGAACGTCAATCCTATGCGTTACTTGCCTCCCCGATTAACGGTGTGGTATTAGAACGAGTCACTGAACCGGGGAATCTGGTGACACCGGGAAGTGAACTGTTGAAGTTAGGGGATTTCTCTCAGGTAAAGGTAGAAGTCCAAGTTTCTGATCGAGAATTGGCGAATATTCAGGTGGGACAGTCTGTGACAGTTCATTTAGACGCCCTTGCCAATGAATCGTTTTCCGGAAAAGTGACCCGAATTTCGCCAGCAGCAGATAGTGAAGCCTTACAAATTCCCGTAGAAGTGACGATTCCCAATCCAAATCGTCAAATTGGGAGTGGACTTTTAGCCAGGGTTAGCTTCACCCCAAATACCCAAGCCCAAGTTTTGGTTCCGCAAACGGCGTTAGAGGTTGGCGGAGAGTCGGGGCGTGGAGAGACTCAGACGGCGAAAACGACTAAAACCTCAGAGAAAGAAACCGTATTTGTCGTGGTTGAAAATGGGGGTGACTCTAAAGTTAAGGCACGTCAAGTAGAAATTAGCGATCGCGCCAAGGGTAGAGTCGCTATTGTATCCGGTTTAAAGCCAGGGGAACAGTTTGTAGTTCGCAGTGATGCGCCGTTAAAGGATGGGGATACGGTGCGCTTGAGTATTTTATCAGCAAGTTAGAGAAGGCTCTTTTTAGGTTGGGTTTAGGAATGTAGACGAAGCCTTCTCGGAGAGTAACCCCATAAACCACGGCGATTGAAATCGCTGCTACACAAACATAGGCGAAGCCTTCCCGAAGGGTAGTCCGCCTAGGCGGACTAATTTCTAACGGAAGTATTGATATCATGTCCGATAAAAAAACCTGAAACGATGGTACTTCTATATTAGTCCACTAAAGTGGACTTGAGCTATTAGCCCGGAGTTTGAACTCCGGGCGAGCCTTATTCAGCAGACCCTATTGATATCATGTCCGATAAAAAAACCTGAAACGATGGTACTGCTATATTAGTTCACTTTAGTGAACTTGAGCTATTAGCCCGGAGTTTGAACTCCGGGCTTCGGGCAGATGTCGGGGCTATTTAATTAACACAACTTGTTTAAAAACACAACCCAATCTAAATAGGTTTTCTCCTCAATCTCTCAAATAGCCTGATCACAGGCGTTACAGTTAAGAAAATAGGCGCAATCTAAGAAAAAACCATGTCTCAAACCACAATTGAATCGGCTCCTGTTGATTTAGCTCTACCGCCAACCCAGTATGACTTACCCTGTGATGACGATATTCCCATGGAAACTCAGCGACATTTTCTGCAAATGCAAATACTTAGGGATACTCTCGTCGCATGGTTAGCTCAACGAGAGGATGGCTATGTTGGCGGTAATATGTTCCTCTATTTCAGTGCGGCTCAAATCAAAAACCAAGACTTTCGCGGTCCTGATGTCTTTGTCGTCTTAGGAGTTCCCAAAGGTGAACGACTCAGTTGGGTTGTGTGGGATGAAGGCAAAGCACCGGATGTTGTGATTGAGTTAATTTCTGATAGTACAGCCACCAAAGATAAAACCGAAAAGAAGCAAATTTACCAAGACAAGGTGAGAGTACCGGAATATTTTTGGTACAATCCCTTTGATTCAGAAAATTGGGCAGGATTTAGTTTGCAAAGTGGCGTGTATCAACATAAGAACTTGGATGAACAAGGACGATTTGTCAGCCAAGTGTTAGGTTTAGCGCTAGTGCGTTGGCAAGGTTCATATAAAGATATTCAAACAACCTGGCTGCGTTGGGCGACATTAGCGGGAGAGTTGTTACTCACTCCTGAAGAAGAGGCGGCGCAAGCTCAACAACAAGCTGAACAGGCTCAACAGCAGGCTGAACAAGCTCAACAACGAGCCGAACAACTGGCTGAACGCCTACGAGAAATGGGAATTGATCCGGATGAGGGTTGAAAAGATTTAAGCCATGAACTAAAGTTCTGGCTCAAAGCTTAAACCCGTTAAAACGGGTTCAAAGTCTTACCTCGTAGGGTGGGCATTGCCCAGCAGCCAAAATTTCAGTACCATTCATAATCTTTAGGGTCAGATTATCGATGCAAGAACTTTCGGGTGCTGCGGGTGGAAGTTGGCGAATCATTGATGAAGTATTTGACTCAACTGTTGTGCTACAGCAAGATAATCTATCCTGCGCTCCAGCTTGTGGTGAAATGCTACTTAAAGAGTGGGGAATTAATGATATTACCCAGTCAGCGATCGCGGCTGAGACTGGAGTACCTGTAGATGTAAGATATCTAGCTCTTACCCTGAATCAACTGGCTCCCAGTAATATTGGAATATGGCGTGGTGGTAATTTTGGGGTTGAGCTAGCAGAAATGCCAACTCTCCTGAAGAGATTAAGTGCGAAAGGTTCGTGGGCAGCAGAAATGAAAGAATTTGGCAATCCTATCGCTCATCTGGTGGTTATTGATGGGTTTGATGAAGCTGGAAGATTACGGATTCGAGACCCTTGGAATGGCACTCGATATAAAATGGAGGAAGCAGAATTTTTGAATTATTGGAATACACGAGGCGTTTACTTGGAGAAAAACGTATGAAGACCAGTTTACTTTCAATTCAGCCTGTAGAAGGAACAAATGAATTTAAAGTTCTGATGGTGATTGGTGATAATCGCCAGCAATTTACTTTTACAGTTGAGCATCCTGAACAAGAATCATTTACGGTTATTGGTGGAGATATTAATTTCTGTAAGTTTTTTAGGTTCAATCAACATATATCAGCTAAAGTAGGGGACTTAGTTGGGCAATTTGAGCAGGGTAAAATCGTGGAATTACCTGTGAATGTGGGTGGTTTTTATACTCCAGAAGCAGCGATGGAACGGCAAAGGAATTTCTGCCAAAGGGAGCGGGTTTGAGGCTTGATTGTTGAATTTCTTAGGACAATGTTCTATGTCATAGGATTTAGGCACAAACATCACATATTGTAGGGACACGGCAATGCCTTGTCCGTGTCAACTTAAGGTAAATAGCAGGGAAAGCGGGGGGTGTAGGGGCGGGTTTTACAGATAACATTTTGCACCAAACTGATAACTTGACTAAACCCGCCCTTCAAAATAGCTCTGGTGTTAAATCGATTTTGACTAAAGGCGTTTCATTCGACATCGATTCCTTCCCACATCTCAGAAAGGGGTATGCGTTGTCCTGCTTTTGCTTCCTGTAAAGCTCTCCTGAGACTTGCTTTCACTTCTTCAAGGGGAGTATCATCAGGATCGGTTTCGACTTCTTCGGTAACATCGGGAAACAGTACAATAATTCGCACGCGACTAGGGGCAACATTTTCAATGGGGTGATCGAGTGATAATTGACCTGTTTCATCCAGGGTTCCTGTTAGTTCAATAGCTTTCATTAGTTTCTCCTGAATTTAGCGGAGTTAGATGTTTACGAGCAATTAGAGCATCTGATGATTTTATTAAAGGCACGAGCTTGGAAACGCGATTAGTCAAGGGGCATATCTGTAATATGTTTGGCAACAATCGCAGGCGAGTCGATGTTTATCTGCCAATTTTAATCAATGAATTGCAGATTTTTATCATAAATGATGGTTAGTTCGCCAAGATCTTGTCTACTATTAGCATTCGACCAATCTTCGTGAACTATTCTGTCAGCCTTGAGAATAAATTTAAGTTGAATCCAACGATTTCTGTCTGTAATACCAATGGAAGTGCCGACTAACTCAGCCGACAAGGAACGGGGTAAGGTAATCTCTTCATAAAATGCATCTTGTTCGTCCCAGTAACCACAGATTTTATAGTTACATGACTCCAGATGTTCTGTCACAAGAACCTTGGTATCTAGATTTTCTAATACTTCAGTTAAATCTTGCCAAACAGGATGATTTTTTAACTCAATTATCGTCATGGTTTATTGATGATTAATGTTTTGTCACTTTGTCTGTTAAGGCTGATAATTCTAAGTGGCGATCGCGTCTGATGATTCATCGTTTGATTTTCCAGGATAATGCTATAGTCAGTAGGCGTTTGCTCTAGTACCACACCTCACCCCTGAAAGCAGGGAGCGCTCCTCTACAAAAGCCATACATACGACCAGATTCCGCTCTATCTAGTTTCAAAGCTGTTGCATCAAAAATGTTGAGCAGTTCTTCTATAGAAGGATACAAATTGATAAGCCACTGAGAGTAATCACGTACAAAGGCTGTAAGAATGGGACGTGCTTGAGAATAATATAGGTAAAGCCCTTGTAAAGAGAGGTATTGTTCCTCTGATAAGTAGGGAGGAGCTTCAATATCAGCTAATCCTAATACAAATTCTCCTTGATAAAAAGCAGCATCTGAATCAAGTAAAAGCTCCTCAATCCAGGGAATTAAAATTCTTGGGTCTTCCGTACTTAGTGTGCTAAACTATCAGCTCTCATACTTCGTAACGCTCACCACACAAGGACTGTAGCGCCTAAGTCTATTCAAACGACTTGAAATATGGGAAGAAATGGCTAAAGCTATTACTGTTCAATGTTCGGACTAATAAAACTAACAATTTAGCACACTAAGTACGGAAGACCCATAATTTTGACGTAGTTGCTGGTAAACTTCAGAACGGGTTGAAGCCACTACTTTGTCGCCTGCGGCTATAGCTCCAACCCAAGCTTTCGGTTCCAAGTCCGAACTAGAACCTTGAATCCTCTGTAACCACTCTTCCTTTCTCGCCTCAGCCCTAGCTCGCTGTTCCATACGATAGCTGACTTGGCTGACATTAGGTCTTGGCTGGAAAGTTTCGACAACTTTTCCCGACTCGTACCCATAAACTTTCGTCGCGGCTACCACATCACCAAGTTTGACATCCTTGAGTCCACCTGCTACCCCAACGAATAGGATAACGTTCGGCTTGAAATAGTCGATGGCTCGTTTAGTTTCTACAGCCGCTTCAGCAATGCCTGCACCCATTTCAACAATTCCAACTTGCCATGAGTGACCATTGGATGAGAAGTTTCCTCGTTCGTAGATGGTTCCTTCCGGGTGCATCTCTTCTTGGAGATCGCTCAAGTGAGCGCGAACTGCTGTATATTCGACAGGAATAGCGGTGAGAATAACAGCACAAGGCAAATTTTTACCTTCTTGTCTTGATTTCATTTGTTTGGCTCCTGCATCGCTGACAATCAGCACCACCGCCCGTTCTCCAATCTCTTCCAGTACCTCAGATATGGGTTGAGCATTTAACATCGCAGGATGACGATACAGATACTGATCAGGATAGTCATGAAAATAAAATACACGGGTCTGTCTCAACCGTCCACCGCGCTGTGCTGTTTCGACTAACTGCCGGGATAGTTGGTGAAACGGTACCATTGAGCCATCCTGGTCAATCATTAACACCAAATCCGTCCGATTTTTACGGGGAGGTATCAGCACAGGTTGGAGTAAAATACCCTCACGCCCAATTTTTGCCACCGTTGCTTCCACATCTAATTCTGTGGGGATTCCTTCTCGCACCGGGCGACGCAGATAACGCCAGGTTTGCTTCATCTGTCTGCGAGTCACCGGGAAATATTCAGTTAATAGGCTATAGCGAGGGCGTCTCAATTCCCTATCCCGCCGACTACTCCGCACGGCTTGCACAGCTTGCACGGGTTCTGGAGTCAAATTCGGCTGAGGTTCCAATTCCGGCAAAGGTTCAGATTCGGGTATTTTTGCCGAGGAATCCTCTGACTCTGGTGATGGGGATGATGGTTTAGGTTGATCAGCAGTATCTGGAGAATACCGCCACATTTGCTCAAATAGCCGTCGAATTAGGCGACTCTCTTCCTCAGACTTTGCCCACACAAGACAGCAAAGCTGCTCTAGTTCCTCACGAGTGCCGATACCAAAGCCAGCCTGAAGCGATCGCAAGACTGTCAAATACTCATCCACCCCCAATGGTAACCCATGGCGCTGTCGCAGGCTGTTAAAAATATCCAGCAGTGGCAGTTGTTCAAGCTTCATAACTTCAGATACCGTAGATGATCCTCCCATTTCTTCAGCAAAATTTCTGGGAAGGGCAATTCTTCCTCAAGCTGCTGCAATACCTGATCTTGAGGAAATTGACGCAGCACCGCAAACCAATCCAGTAACTCACTGGTACTCACCTTTTTTCCTGATTTCCCTTTCTCCATTGTCTGCCGCAGTTCCCTGAAACGCTGCACCGCTCCCTCGACTAACTCCGGCGAGGATTCCGGAAAGTGGGCTTTGACAATCTCGGTTAATTGTGAGTTAGGAAATTCAATGTAATAAAACAGACAACGGCGCAGAAAGGCATCGGGTAAATCCTTTTCATCATTGCTCGTCACAAACACAATCGGAGGGAAATTTGCCTGAACTTCCCTTCCCGTCTCCTCAATCGTGAATTGCTGCTCGTCAAGCTCTCGTAACAAATCGTTAGGGAAATCAATATCCGCCTTATCAATTTCATCAATTAATACCACCGTGCGCTGTGCATTTTCAAACGCACGTCCCAGCGCTCCCATTTCAATATAATTATTTAAATCATCAACTTTCGATTGACTCTTTTCCCCCATCCGCACCAGTTGAGCATCATGTAATCGTCTCACCGCGTCGTAGGTGTAGAGTCCATCCCTTGCCCGACTGGTAGATTTAATATACCAAGGTTCATAGGGTAAACCTAATTCGTAAGCCACCGCCTGCGCCAAGCGAGTTTTCCCACATCCCGGTTCACCCTTGAGTAACAGGGGGCGTTTTTCCAGAAAGATGGCGAGATTAACCGCATTAATCAGTTCCGGTGAGGGTAAATAAGGGGTGAGTCCATTCTCCTGACACGCTTGAGGTGAAATGAGTTTACCCTGATAGAATGGCTTCCCACTAGCCGCCAATGCATCTGTTAAATTAACCATCTTGCCAATTCTCCCTCCCAATCATAACCACAGTGGCAACAAATTTCCTCATAGACGTCTTGAGGATTCCCGTCTTCTGACTTCTCTAATAAGAGTTGAGCGGTTAACCCCGCAGGTATCTGTATATCGGTAAATCCCGTCACCATATCCAGCCAATCCTCTAAAATATCTGGCGGAAAGGGACTCACGGGTGGCAAGTACAAAGGAATTCGGGGATATTCTGGTTGCTCCCATTCCTGCGCTAATTGAATCGTTGACTGACAAATACTACCGCTATTGTCTACCAAGAACATTAACAGATGGATTCCCTCTGGAGTCGGACAGAACTCTGGTTCAATCCGTTTTACTAAGGGTTCCCAGAACTCCTCAAGCCACGCCATCAGGACATTAGGCAGCATATAATCTACCTTATAGAAAATAAAAATAACATCTTGGGTGGAAACGCGATCGCACACTCGATCAATAATCTCTTTCGGTTCAGCCTCTTTTGGCAACCCAAACCAAGCCGCCACTTGTCGCCACAGGTGACGAATACTCCTCCCGACACCGTTATGACTCACATCAATCTTAATCGGCGATATTGTCTTCCACTGTGGCTTCAACCGGAATAACCGAGTCACTAAAAGTTGCTGTCCACAGTACGGTTCACCGTGAACCAAGAAAGCCGCGACTTGATGTGATGTCATGACTTCTTTCACTAACCGCACCTGCTGCTTAAAATCCATTATTAGCAGCAAGTCAAACAGTAAATGAGGCGGCGTTTGAATGGGAAGAACGTTCTGTTGAGTCTGAACCTCTACAATAAATTGATTGTTATACCTATTTTGTGCATAAGCAGACACCTGATTTAGACCCACTGATGCGGTGTCAGAATACAACGGTGGGCAATCTAAGGGTTTGCTGATATTTCCGTTGCGGCGGCTTTAATTGCTTGACCAATTGTCCGCAATACCTGATTTTGCGCTCCAGGTAAAAGAGTATCCAGGGGTTCAGCCGTATCATGAGCGGCTTGATATTCTCCAATTTCTGAATCTTCGTACAAGCAAGCACTCAAATAGACCCAAATAATAGTTAGTCCTTCTTGTTCTGCGGCGTTGAGGAGAGGTGGGAGTTCTTTTTCTGCAATAAAGTCAGATGCCAGGAAGTTTGAGCTGACCATTAATACAGCGACTTTCGCGGCGGCTAGAGCTTGGGTAATTTCGTTTTTCCATTTGGCTCCGGGTTTGATTCTGGTATCATCCCAAAGCGAAATTTTGTTACTTCGGATTAGCGGTTTAAGCATAGTCTGGAGTTTTTCCAGCCAGACTTTATCTTTATGACTATAGCTAATAAAGACTTGATCACGCTTAGTAAAGGGCATAGTTGTTGTCGAGGTTTCTGGGGTTAAATTGGTTGTTGTGCTTTGAGACACTTCCTCTAATTTTACAACTCTCTCGAAATTAGATGTTTGAACAGATACTTGTTCCTGTTTGCGTTTTTCGATTTCGGTGATCGGTAATAGCAGAGTTTGCTCAATCTTACATCTAACGTCCTTACTCACTACACAGTCACTCTTTAGACAATCTATTAATAATTTGTTACCAGTATAATACTGCTGAACTAACCGCTTTTGGTTATCATCAAGATATATATTATATCCTATATTGCGGTTTAATATTATTAATTTTCTGAATTTATGAATCCACCTTTTACCATTCAAATTCCACCAGCCCTCTATTCGTCGTTCATGATTTGATAACTCTTGTATTAATTTTTCTAGTCCTTCATTAAGATTTTCAAGAGTCCGATTTAACATCGCTATTAGCACTCCTTCAGGAAGTTTTGTTATTTGCGACCAAGGCACTTCTTCAAATTTCTTTAATCTCCGATTTAACATCGCTATTAGCACTCCTTCAGGAAGTTTTGTTATTTGCGACCAAGGCACTTCTTCAAATCCCTTTAATCTCCGATTTAACATCTCTATTAGCACTCCTTCATTCTCTATTAGCACTCCTTCAGGAAGTTTTATTATTTGCGACCAAGGCACTTCTTCAAATTTCTTTAAGCTTTGCTCCATTTCTTCCATTTGTTTAATTTTTTGAGAAATTGAATGTGGTGTTTTTACGGTTTTTTTGATTTCGCTTTTTATTTGATATTGAATTTCAAAAATAATACTGCGGCAAGTTTTAAGATAATAGATAATATCAAGATTATTGTGCATGGCACGATCAAGGATTTTACAAAGGGTTAAATCAAGGGAAAAATCGAGCGTGTGGGTTTTTCCAAAGTCAAGAGCAAGTCCATAAGCAATATCTTTACTTATGCTCATTTTTTCAGTAATACATTGGGCAATTTCAAGACAATCCGTTAACTTAAAAATATCATTTGATATAAGTTTAATATAAAATGCCCTAATCGCAATTTTCTTATGAAACTTAGTGGCTGCTATAGTGCATGTTTTTTCAACCGCAATAGATTTTTGATTTGACCAGAATAAAATTTTTTGTAGCTTAAAATTTGATAACGTTAGAGAATCAATTTTTTCTTTAGAAAGTGTTAGAAAAATATCGGAATTGGGAAGAATGTCTACGATTAACAAAAATATATTATACCAGTGTGGAATTAATATATAATCCAAGAGTTTTATCCAATTGGTGCAATCCAGAAAAAATCGTGCTGTAAGATATTCCTGAAACGTTAGATGTGAAAATGACCAAACCTTCCGTGATCGCTCAATCAACAACCCATGCTGTAACGCAATCGCCCTCAACACCACTCGACTATCCCGTTGCCCAATCCCCAAAAACTCCGCAATATACTGCTCCAATTCTTCCTGCTCAAACAACACATACTGCGATTGCTCAAACTTCTTCACCGCCACATAGCTCAATAGCTCCAGCTTTCGCTCTACCGATAAATTGCGATAAATCTTATCCCGTTCAATCTCCCGCGGCTTATCCCACTGCTCCAGCAGCAACTCCAACCCCTCCTGATACAGCGTGGAACACTTCGAGTAAAACTTCTCCGTCTGGTGAAACACCAAACAAGTCAAACTCAGCAAAATCGGCGTAATCGCTAACTCCCGAATCGGCTTATTTGACTTCAAAAAGAGCTGTTTCAGAAACTCCTGCGCCTTTGCCAATCCCGCCGACTCATCCCGCACTACTGCTTTAAACCAATGTTCTGCAAATGCTCGCACTTGGGCTTCATTAAAATCTGCCACCTCCACATAATCAAACCGCTCAAATCGCGATTCTTGGCTCTGTGTTCGACAGGTTACAATAACCTGCACCTGCGGATAAGTACGAGCAAACCGCTTGATTTCCTTCGTGATTTTCTTCCCATCCTCCCCCGTCACTTCATCCAACCCATCCAGCAGAATCAGCGCTCTACCTTGCTTCAGAACTAATTGAGTTTCGGCATTCGATAACTGCCAGTATTGCTCTAGATAACCTTTTAGCGAATAGGCAAACTCCCGCCCATCGTCTACAAACTCTCGCAGTTTAATCAATACAGGAATTTGGTGCGCTTGTAAATTTCCCCGATCGCACTCCGTCACCACTCGCTGCAAATAGGTTGTCTTCCCTGAACCGGGTTTACCCACTACCATCAGGTTGGTATTCTTCGCCAGCACCTCCAATCCTGACACCCGTTTCCGTTCTTTACCCAAGCCAATGCGATCTAAACTACGATAGCTGGGATTCTCCTTAAAATCCTGCCACAAGTCCTGCAATTCTGACCGACGACTACTGCTTAACTCCTCCAGAATATTGACATCCACAAACAAATCACCCAATGGCACCCAATGATCCACACCCCAAAGCGGCATTGTGCCATGTAAGGATTGGATGTCATCATGGAGACGCGATCGCACGTTTTCCACGAGAGCATCAATATCAGACGTATCCGTTGCTGGATCAGAATGCCATCCTAAATCAATCCGAGGACGCAGTTTATCGATACGTTGTTGACTATCGATACCAGAATGCGATCGCACACACTCCAACAATGCCCAAAGTGCTTGTTTACCCGGTGCAATTTCGCCATAGTCCGCTAGCTTTTCCACCATCTCCGGGATGAACGTTGCAACAGCACCACTCCAAGTGATGCGTTGTAACACCGATGCATCATTACCCAGCGCTAGGATTAGGATCGAGCGACGGCTGCGCTCATCTTCCATGAAGGGTTGGAGGAGTTCAACTAATTCATTGATGGTGTAGCGGTCTAATTTCACCGTCAAATTAACCTTTTACCCGTACCATTCCCATAAGCAAACTATAGCTTACTCAATTGGAGTATTCTTTCCTGATGAATTTACTCAGAGGTCGATTGCAACGCTTAACCCAACAGTTACCTGATTTAGTGGATCAACTCCCTGATGAAAGCTTGGCAGACGCCTGGAAAGTGCTGCAACCGTTCTATTATGACTTGTATATGCTCTGTGCCATGCAAGAATCCATGCGAACAATTCGACCCGGAGATGCGATGACCCGTGAAGAAGCGCTGCGACTGCTAAATCTGCCGTGACTGAAGGGGCGGGTAAGCTATTTGAATAGTAGGTAGGGTGTGGGGTGTAGGGTGTGGGGTGTAGGAAACAGTGCGGCTTCTTGCAGAAAGCTAAAATCTTTGCAGAAAGACTAGAATGATTCGTGGGGAATCGGGGTATATCCTGTGAGTCTAGAAGTACGCTATGCGCGGTCTTTTTTACAAGATCTCAAAAGCCTAGAGTCGGCTGCCTATCAGCAGGTCTATGACGTGGTTTTTGAGAAGTTCATGCATCTCAGAAGCATTCACGACCTGCCAGGGCTTCACCCCATCGGCTCAGATGCTATTTTTTACCGATTTACCATCGACAACTATATGGTAGGGATTGAAGTGACAGGTCACATCGTCAAGTTTTTGCGCGTGTTGCCCAAGCCGTATATTTGAGAAGGCTCCAGGGCAGAAGGCAGGGGAAAAGGAGCAGAGGGAGCTGGGGAAGCTGGGGAAGCTGGGGGAGCAGGGGGAGCAGAGGGAGCTGGGGGAGCTGGGGAAGCTGGGGAAGCTGGGGGAGCTGGGGGAGCTGGGGAAGGCTGATAAGACTAAGCCACTGGAAAAGGAAAACTGACAACTGATCCCCGGACAACATAAACTTGTGATTGGAAAAAACAGGAATTTGAGAAGCTACTTATGGACGCCCCTGCACTCTGGCAACGCTATCAGGACTGGCTCTATTACCACCAAGGGTTAGACTTTTACCTCGACGTCAGCCGTATGCGATTTGATGATGCCTTTGTCGAGGCGATGCGACCTAAGTTTGAGAAGGCATTTCAGGATATGGAGGCATTGGAGGGGGGCGCGATCGCTAATCCTGATGAAAATCGGATGGTGGGTCACTATTGGTTACGAGATCCTGACATAGCGCCAACTCCCGAACTGCGCCAAGATATCCTCACCACGTTAGAGAAAATTGAATCCTTTACTGCTAAAGTCCATAGTGGTGATATCCATCCCCCAGGTTCATCTAGATTCACTGATATTCTTTCCATTGGCATTGGCGGTTCAGCATTAGGTCCTGAGTTTGTCGCTGATGCCCTTGCCCCTAACGTCCCGCCCTTGGCAATTCATTTTATAGATAACACTGATCCGGCAGGGATTGATGCCACTATTGCTAAACTGCAAGATCGTCTGGCTAACACACTCGTCTTAGTCATTTCTAAGTCTGGAGGAACGCCGGAAACCCGCAATGGCATGATTGAGGCAAAAAAAGCTTACGAATCCCAGAAATTAGACTTTGCTGCCCATACCGTGGCGATTACGGGTGAAGATAGTAATTTAGAGCAACTGGCGAAATCTGAAGGGTGGCTGGCGACGTTTCCTATGTATGACTGGGTAGGAGGACGCACGTCAGAAATGTCAGCCGTGGGACTTTTACCCGCCGCACTCCAAGGGATTGATATCCGCCAGATGCTGGCAGGTGCGAAGGAAATGGATAGTGCTACCCGTGTCCATAATCTCCAAGAAAACCCGGCGGCGTTGCTGGCACTTTCCTGGTATTTTTCGGGGAATGGTCAGGGTGAAAAAGATATGGTGGTTTTACCTTACAAAGATAGCCTGCTGCTCTTTTCTCGCTACCTCCAGCAGTTAGTTATGGAATCCTTGGGTAAAGAAAAAGACCTCGATGGTAATACTGTACATCAGGGAATCGCTGTTTACGGTAATAAAGGTTCAACGGATCAACATGCCTACGTGCAGCAGTTGCGCGAAGGGGTTCCCAATTTCTTTGTCACCTTTATTGAAGTATTGCGCGATCGCGAGGGACACTCCCCACAGGTAGAAGCCGGGGTAACATCCGGTGACTATTTATCCGGTTTACTACAGGGAACCCGAAAAGCCTTGTATGACAATCAACGAGATTCGATTACCGTCACAATTCCCCAAGTCAATCCTCGCACGGTTGGGGCGCTGATTGCTTTATATGATCGGGCTGTAGGATTGTACGCCTCCCTGGTAAATATCAATGCTTACCATCAACCTGGAGTGGAAGCCGGGAAAAAAGCCGCCGCTGCAATTTTGGATTTACAGAAACGGGTGATTCAGGTGTTGCAGGATGAAGGAGAACCGATGTCTTTATCACAGTTAGCTCAGAAAGCGGGGGCGACTGATCAGATAGAAGCCATTTATAAAATTCTGCG
Source organism: Coleofasciculus sp. E2-BRE-01 (assembly GCF_040221695.1). Classification (NCBI taxonomy): domain Bacteria; kingdom Bacillati; phylum Cyanobacteriota; class Cyanophyceae; order Coleofasciculales; family Coleofasciculaceae; genus Coleofasciculus; species Coleofasciculus sp. E2-BRE-01. The sequence continues at coordinate 22,172 of NZ_JAVKEA010000210.1, forward strand.
CCATCTCCACACGAATCAACGGGGTGTGGTTTTAGAAGGAAAACTGGGAGAACCGAGTAGCTTAAAAGTGTCTGCGGTTTAATGGCTGAGGGAGCTATATATCAGGACACGATAGTATCGTGTCCCTACCCAATCAATTATCCCTCAGCTATGGTAGGGGTACGGCAATGCCGTACCCGATGATCTCCAGTATCAGGGTTGAGGTTGAATCACCTGCCATAACCACTGCCACCAGCTACGATTAGTCTTCTTATAAGTGCGGAGAATGGATAAATTTTTGCGAAAAATAGCCGTATTAGGATGATCATCTCCTAAGTGCTGTTCACTCAAACTTAATGCCTGAACTAATAGCAATTCTGCATCTCTGTAGCGTTTTTGAGCATTGTAGAGTCCGGCTAAATTGTTAATGCTAGTTGCCACAGCCGGATGGCAATTGCCTAAAAGACGTTTTCTCACCTCTAAGGCTTGTAAATAAAGGGGTTCAGCTTCACTGTAGCGACCTTGAGCATAGTACAATAATCCTAAATTATTGAGGCTACTGGCAACATCAAGATGGCAATTGCCTAAGAGAGATTTTCTCACCTCTAAAACTTGCATATAAAGGGGTTCAGCTTCACTGTAGCGACCTTGAGCATAGTAAAGTCCTGCCAGATTATTCAAGCTGATGGCAACATCAAGATGATGATTACCTAACAGATGTTTTCTCACCTCTAAGGCTTGCAGGTAAAAGAGTTCAGCTTCACTGTAGCGACCTTGGGTATAATAAAGTCCTGCCAAATTATTCAAGCTAGTGGCAACATCAAGATGTTCCTCGCCAAAAGCAGCTTGGGCGATAGATACGCACCGCTGAAACCAGGATTCTGCCTGATTGCCCACTCCCTGATGCTGATAAAATCTACCTAAGCGATCGAATAGCCAAAGTAAATCCGTTAATCCTTGACCTTTAGAGAATTTGCCTAAACTGTCAAATAAGCAGAGTAAATCTTCATCCCTTACGGCTGATTCTAGGGTGTGGGCGATTTCTTGAATGTGAGGCAGTATCTCCTCCAAAAACGTTATCTGCTCGCGGGTAGGATGATCAGGAATTTGCTGAACCAGTTCAATAAGAATAGCGGTAAAAGCCTGCCTGAAGTCATCAGCCTGAAGTTTTCTTAAGGGTGGTGCTTTATTCTTGCTTTTTTGGGACACTCCTGAATTAGCAATATGAGGGTTGTCTCGTTGACACGAACAAGTGGAATTTGTAATCGGAAAATAGAGTTGCTGCTCAATCAGGCAATCTTCACCGGAACCAGGGACGTCAGGATAAGGGGAAAGAAATGAAGACCATTCTCTAGGAGGTGGCGTCTGCGAGGCTGAATCGTCATGGGAAATTTGCTTTGGCAAAGAAGACTGAGTATCCGGTTGAGGGGACTGGGAAATCGGCTTGGACGACGCCTGGGGTGGGAACGGAAAAGGAGGGTGAGACACAAAGACGCTAGGTGCATCCAATGTCTCCAGTTTTTTGCGAAAAAACTCCCGAATTAAGGGCTGAACTGTGTAGCAACCCCGGCGATTTGGCACTGATTCAATTAAACGCCACTGATACAGTTGAGTTTGGGCTTGGTCGAGATCTGCCTGTCTCCAATGCAAGAAATCATTGGCATAGTCTAACCATTGCCACCGCCAAAGGGTTGGGGCAAATAAGCTCAAAAGTTGACCAACCTGCTGGGTTAGGGGATTGAGTTCTCTCCAAACCCATTCCAAGATGGTGTTGATTCCCCATTGGAGTGTCGGTTGGCTTGGCGGCTGGCTTGCTGCATCAGGATGTCGCGCTTCCAGCCGTTTGAGCATATCAGTTAAAGACATATCGGGGTGTTTGGCTAAGTATCGCCCAACTAATTCTATGCCTAACGATAGATATCCCAGCCATTCACATAATAGGGGTACAACCTTCTGTGCGCCTCGATCCTGCAACATGCGCTCTTTACCCGCTAGGGCTGTCAAGAGTTTCCAAGCTTGTTCTGGTGACAGCACATCTGGGGATTGATTCCCCTTACCGCCTTGATCTGGCTGCTGCATTATCATCTTTCATCTTAAATCGTTCAGATAGAGGCTCCCCTACAAAGCGTGACAATCTACTCAGCAAGGAGTAAGGGTTTTGACTTGCTGTTACACAATGGCAACTTGCTCTCAGTCGGTGATGAGTGGTTTCTATCTGTCAGGTTGCAGTCTGAAAGGCACTCAAAGCCGTAAGACAACGTAAAACAAGTAATACATTTAATATTCTATGATAATTTACGCAAACGCTGCAATCAGCGTCGCGCTGGGAAGTCATTGAAGTAGTGGTAAATTTTTCGGGAAGAATAGATTAAAGATGAGACGACTGAACTGGTGTTCTACTCAGATATTGCGTGAGGAGTCAAAAAGCGATTGGCTGGCGATTGGTGCAACTTATGAAATTGAATACTTTAAATTAAATTGATCTGCGATCGCGCCTAGACGCTGATCAAGAATAGCGAGGGTTTGTTGAGCTATTTCCTGGGGGACACCGCCATAAAATGCTTGAGCAATCCCACCTGTAATACAGGCAAGCGTATCACTATCCCCGCCGATAAAAATAGCATTACGAATGGCATCTTCAAAGTCAGTTGATTCTAGAAAAGCGATCATTGCCTGAGGAATAGAACCCTGACAAGAAACTGTTGCAGGTGCAATCTAATCTATCGTTTGATTTAAGTCATAGTTAAATGTGGTTTCAACATAAGACTTGATTTCGGTCTTACTGTGACCTGTCCGTGCTAAAAAAATAGCCGAGGCTGTGGCTTGTGCGCCTTTAATTCCTTCGGGATGATTATGAGTAACCTCTGCACTGCGTTTAGCTTCCTGTAACACCGTATCCAGATCATCAAAGGCAAAACCAATCGGACTAACTCGCATCGCTGAACCATTGCCCCAACTATTGTAAGGTTTAACATCATCTGACATTCCCCATGCCTGAAAATTCATGCCATATCCGGCATTCGGATAAAGGCGACAGTATTCCTTGAGTTTTTCGGTGTAATTTCCTGACGTGAGAAGGGTATCAGCGACGGCGATAGTGAGTACCGTGTCATCGGTAAAATAACGCCTCGGATTAAACAGATCAAATTTTTTGGTTTTGATACTGTGTCCTTCATAAATTGAGCCAACAATATCTCCAGTAATCGCACCTAACATAATTGACATTTCCTGATCGCACAACCAATAAACCTAAGCCAAAACCGTAGTTCATAACACCAACCTACTGGCGTGGCACAGCTAAAATTGTGGAATAGATTTTATCATTGAATCGGGCGCAAGTCTTTGCGCCCTTACAGTTTCCGGGCGTAATTCTAATTCATCAAATAAGGTGTGCCACGCCACTACTTACCATAAACAAATTCAGCCTTCTGCCCTGGACTCTTCTTGGATTAGGTTTCCCGATTCAGGGCAGACATCATCGCCTGTTGACTAACCAGTTGATAAACTTCCCGAAAATATTGCATGACACGACTATCAGCCGCTGCTAAGGGGATCGTGCCTAAGACATCTAATACAGTACGGTTGTCAGGAGGAGGAGTAATGACAACCAGAGAGGGATCAAGAGGTTCTTCGTATTGCCAAAATTGCTCAAGTTTAACTGGGGTATCAACGGCTGCTTCTCCCTCATTTGGCTGGTTCTCTAACCGACTGGATGTAACGGTGGATTGACTGGATTGGGACTCAACCTCTGCTTTTTTCTCAGGTTTTAGTTCTACACTCCCCGTACTCCGTAAATGACGCAAATCATCCAGAATTTGCGCTTTAGTACGTCCTCGTAACTGGAATAAGACAAAGGGATCTTCACTAAAGCGATCGCCTAATTGATAGTAAATCGCACCAATATGTTTACAGGGGTTTTTGGGATCAGGGCAACTACATTTTGAATGAATATCCGAAAGCGTGAAGGGAAATAGGCTCAACCCATTAGCGGTGAACACTTGCTCAATATTTTCCGGCATTTCTCCAGCTAATAATTGAGCCGAATAAATAGCTTCTTGCGCCATCGTTTCCACCACATAACCCCAGTCTTCTTCGGTAAATGGGTCAATTGATAGGGAAACTTGATAGGGTTCTGGTTCTGTTCCTTGTACCCGTGCTAATACCTGGGGACCTTCAAACTCAATACTGAGGACATTGCCTTCCTTGGCGTATTTGCGGGCGCGTTCCAAACGCTTTTTAAAGCGATAGGAATTGAGTAAGTCAATCCAGCGTTGTACCCACCAGGGAGGAGCTTCAATTTCGTAGGACTGCATAAGTTATCTATAAATTAAGTAGTCAGACTTTCATTAACGTTAACGGTTGAGAACAGGGAACACCTCGACTTCGCTCGGTGTGTCACAGGGAACAGGTAATACCCAATTTAAATGCACATCAGCTTAACAGGAATGGCTTTGACTTAAACTAAATGGCGCTGACTCCCATAGCTGGGAAATAAATTTCCGCGTCAAAGCTAAAGTAAGAATCGAGCTTACTGGGTAAGTTTTTTAACCCGTTTTAACGGGTTTAAGCTTTTAGCCTGAACTTTAGTTCAAGGCTTAATTCAAGGGTATAATCATTGATATCATATTGTTTTGTTTAGTTCGTCTATCATACCCGTAGTTATTGGGACAAAGACCTTACCCTTCTACCCCCTACCCTTTTCCCACTATACACAACCGATGTTACCCGACTTGGTATGATTCATGAGAATTTATGGCAACCGACAGCTAAAAACTTTACCTGGGCTAGAAACCCGCCCGACATCAGCACGGGTACGGGAGGCGGTATTTAACATCTGGCAAGGTGCGATCGCGCAATGTCGTTGGCTGGATCTCTGTGCGGGTACGGGTGCTATGGGGGCTGAAGCACTCTGTCGCGGTGCATCTTTAGTGGTAGGTATTGACATAAAAGGCAAAGCCTGCTCCATTATGCAACAAAATTGGCGGCAAGTGGCTCAACCGGAGCAAACCTTTCAGGTAATACGAGGAGATGTGGTGGGGCGATTAAAAACCCTGGCTGATCAGCAATTTGACCGGATTTACTTTGATCCCCCCTACGCCAGTGATTTGTACAATCCGGTTCTAGAGGCGATCGCGCATTATCAACTCCTGGCTGATCAGGGTGAATTAGCGGTAGAGTATAGTCCTAACCACTGGACACCGCAACTGTTGAAGGCAGAAGGCAGAAGGCAGAAGGCAGAAGAGAAGGAGGAAGGTGGCAAGGTAAAAGAAAATTATGATTGTAGAGACGTTGCATGCAACGTCTCTACACTGGAAATTTGTCGCCAGAAAGTCTACGGCAACACCGCCTTAGTGTTTTACCGCCTCAAGGGGAAGTTTTGACTGTTGGCTACCTCGATGGTATAGCGCGTGATCCTTCACTTTGCTCAGGGAAGCTGGTTTGTCGGGGCGGGTGCGAGGGAATTACATGCAAGCGATTGATGATGACTATACCTCAAACCCGCCCTGAGTGTAGAGACGTAGCATGCTACGTCTCTACTACAATTCCAATTGGTTCCCTCGCTTATATTGTAGGTACGCCGCGACAAATAACCCAGCCAGGGTAACAGGGATTAAGCCTAGAACAATTCCCGACAACAATGGTTCAACCATGATCGTTCTCCAAATACTAAGTTTTTTTGCTTGTTTCTCATCCTACTAGCTGAGATGACCCAATCGCTACTTAATACCAGTAAGATTTGGGAGTCAACCGCTTCCCTACTGCTGGCTACACTACATTCCTGATTCCAGCTTGCGTACTCAGTCCATAAATTTTAAGCTATGTTTATGAATCGACATACTTCTTTCTAATCTGTTACACTAATATCCTCCTGGGTAACTCTACCTGTGTTGCAGTGTGAGTCCAGTTCAACTTTGTTCAAAAATTCTCAACTTGGCAGGAGATCCCTTGGAGAACCAGCTTGACCAACCTCAAGTCCTAGTTCGGCGGATTACCATGATGGTACTCGCCCTACTGTTCGTGATCGGCATCGGCATCTTCGGATTTCAGGTGCTGCAAGTTTCTGATCCCTATATCCAGAAAGTTTTGTCCCTCGACGGTGATCCAGTGCGAGGGCAAGCTATTTTTGAGATTAATTGTGCCGATTGTCACGGTATGAACGCCGATGGCAAGGTCGGACCTAGCTTACAGCATATTTCTAAACACAGATCCCCAAGTGGTCTGATTGAACAGGTGATTAGTGGTCAAACCCCGCCGATGCCCAAGTTTCAGCCGAGTCCTCAGGAAATGGCTGATTTATTAACCTATTTGGAAAAATTGTAAGTAGGTGGGGACAATTAAAGTTAACGGCTCTTATCGTCATTTGTCATTTGTAAGGGGTTCGAGTTTGTTTTTGTCAGGTTTAGAAGCAGTCACTCCAGCGATCGCGGATAGAAGTAGCCACCCCAAGGTATTCACCCGTAAATCAAAGAGCGTGACATCCAGCATATTGAATAGGATACAGCCGCCGAATGCGACTAAATAACTAAAGACAATTAATCGATCGCTATCGAGTCGCGATCGCGCTTGATTTATCCAGAGAACACCTTGCCCTAAAATCCAGCCAACTAAGCTACAAAGTAAAATTGTCGCCGGAATACCCACTTCAGCCGTCAACATCAGCATCAGATTATGGGGATGACCGAGCCACAGATCCATCTGCTGTTCGTAAAGCAACGTAAAGTTCCGCAATCCCCAACCTGTCCAAGGACGCCGCTGAGTCAATGACAAAGCAAAGCGCCATTGGGTTATTCGCATCAACGCTACAGGGCGATCGGGATGAAGCTGATCGGTAAGTCGCGCCCAAAAGTAAGCCGGAACAATCATTCGCAACCCATCTCGTAACGGTGAGGGACTAAACGCCGCTCCTAATACAGCGCCAGCCGCCGCGACAACGATCCCCACCAACCAGCGCCAGCCTTGATAAAGTGCAAAAGCCAAACCCACTACAATCACCCCACCCCAAGCATTTCGGGAATGAGTGAGGATGATCGCGATCGCATTCGCAATTTCCACTCCAGTTAAAAATAGGAGGACTCCCCCCGCTTCCCCCAGAAGGGCGGGTTTAGTTAAGTTATCGGTTTGGCGCCATAAGTTATCCGTCAAACCCGCCCCTACACCCCCAGCTCCCCCAGCTCCCCCAGCTCCCTCTGCTCTCTGCTCTCGCCAAGCTTGAAATGTGTCAATCCATAGTCCCAACCCTAAAGTAAAGACAATTTGCAGATAAGCCGCCAGAATATTGGCGTACATGAACACTGAAGCCATCCGCCCTGGCGGATTTCCCTTGGCTTCTAATACCCAACCCAAAAGGGCGGGAAACTGTGGTGGGTGCGCCCAACCGAGAAATAACTGCCCAAAGCCGAGAATCACAACCAGTACAGAAGGAATCACCAGAATCCAGGCGAGACGCCGTAGCTGGGCTGGTGTTTTAATTAAGGAACTGAATGCGGCAAAAAAAGCCAAGAATGGCAGGAAATTGGCTAAACCCAGGAATGCTTCCGTGGGGTTATAGGCTTGCGTCGCGTTGAAAATTAGCCAAAGGCTCAAGATTCCCAGTCCCCAGTTTAGAGGATGCTGGATAATCCGGCGATAGTCTTGCCACCAGGTTCCGAGTAAGGCAAAACCCACACCCACAGCTCCCAAAGCAGGAAACCAGGGAAAGATAAAAAATCCGACTTGGGCGCAATTCCAAGCGCCTTGTAAGCGGGGTTGAGGGTGGCGACTGAACAGATATTTATCGATTTTTTTCAACACAAGTCAGAGGGCAGACAGCAGAAGGTTGAAACAGATAGGGAATTGGCTAACCTACTTCTCAACGTATTCGCGGGAGTCCTCACCCTCAACTCTCGTAGGGTGAGGAGGGATAGCGGAATGCCGGAAGAATAGAGGCATCCAATTCTTTTCTCAGGCTACACATAAGCCGTTATTTCTCCTGATTAAATCGACTTTACTAAGGGCAAATTGTCCAATTCGTTTCCAGGTGTAGTCGCAAACGGAAACCTTTTGAGTCTT